>NZ_JBEOPV010000010.1:0-271515 GCF_040310425.1 Pseudomonas sp. 65/3-MNA-CIBAN-0223 | reverse complement strand
ATGTGAGAGTAGGTCATCGTCAAGATTAAATTCCGAAACCCCTATCTGCGTATGCAGGTAGGGGTTTTGTTTTTGTCTGGAACAAAAGCAACTATTTGCAGCACAAATAGGCACAGTTATTTTCAGTTCAGGACACTAGAATAGGTCCAACTATTTCGGAGCCAGCGCCTTTATGCCAGATTCGGTTGACGCCCCCGGGCTGTCAGAATTACCGCTGGAAGACTTGGTAGCCTGTCATGAGTGCGACCTGCTGATGCGCAAGCCGCAGCTCGCCCATGGCGAGAAAGCGCTGTGTCCTCGTTGTGGCTATGAACTCTACGCGCACCGGCATAACGTCGTGCAACGCAGTCTCGCCCTGGTGATCGCCGCTCTTCTGTTGTTTATCCCGGCGAACTTTTTACCCATCATGGAGCTCAATCTACTCGGACAATCGTCGCAAGACACTGTCTGGAGCGGTGTTGTGGGGTTGTTCGACACCGGCATGCAAGGTGTGTCGGTCGTCGTGTTCCTGTGCAGCATGGCCATCCCGCTGCTCAAGTTGCTGTGCCAGCTGGCGGTATTGCTGAGCATCCGCTTTGACGTCGGCCGCAGTTACGGTTTGTTGCTATATCGCATTTATCACCATTTGCGCGACTGGGGCATGCTTGAGGTCTATCTCATGGGCGTCCTGGTTGCGATCGTGAAGCTGGCAGATATGGCAGCGATTACCGTCGGACTCGGTTTGGCATGTTTCATCAGTTTGTTGTTGGTTCAGGTCTGGCTGGAAGTGGTGATGTCGCCCCACCAGATCTGGCAGGCTCTATCAGGAGAGGATGCCCATGCGGGCGATTGATGCAGGCATTCTGATTTGCACCGAATGCCATGAGTTGAACAGGCAGGACGCTGACACCGACGAGCAGGTCTGTACTCGATGTGGTGCGTTGGTCCATGAGCGCCGTCCGAACAGCCTGGTGCGAACCTGGGCGCTACTGATTACTGCTGCGATTTTGTACATCCCGGCCAATGTATTGCCCATCATGACGGTTACCTCCCTGGGGCAGGGCGATCCCAGCACCATCATGTCCGGGGTGATCCAGTTGGTTCAGCACGGCATGATCCCCATTGCAGCCGTGGTGTTCATTGCCAGCATCGTCGTGCCGACCTTCAAACTGGTAGGCATTGCATTGCTGTTGTTCTCGGTACAACGCCACCAGCCGCTGTCGGCCCGCCAGCGCATTCTGATGTACCGCTTTATTGAATTCATTGGCCGCTGGTCGATGCTCGATATCTTTGTGATCGCCATTCTCGTGGCGGTCGTGAATTTCGGACGGCTTGCCAGCGTCGAAGCCAATCTTGGTGCCATTGCGTTCGCCAGTGTGGTGATTCTGACAATGCTTGCTGCAGTTACTTTCGATCCCCGACTGATTTGGGATAACACGGAGTCGGACGACGACCATGACTGATTTGCCAACAGCTAAAACCCGACCGGCCTCGAACTGGTCGGCTATCTGGGTGTTACCCCTGATCGCCCTGATCATCGGCGGCTGGCTCGGCTGGCGAGCCTATAACGAGACCGGCATCGAGGTTCAGGTGCGGTTCGAAAGTGGTGAAGGCATTCAGGCCAACAAGACCGAAGTCGTCTACAAAGGCATGTCGGTGGGTAAGGTCAAGACCCTTAAACTCGACGACGAAGGCGCCTCCAAAGGCGTGATCGCCACCGTCGAGATGAACAAGGATGTCGAGCAATACCTGCGCACCAGCACCCGCTTCTGGCTGGTCAAGCCAAGCGTCACCCTGGCTGGTATTACCGGCCTGGAGACCCTGGTTTCGGGTAACTATGTCGCGATCAGCCCGGGCGAAGGGGAGCCCACTCGCAAGTTCAAGGCGCTTGCCGAAGAGCCACCGTTATCCGACGCCAAGCCCGGCCTGCACCTGACCATCAAGGCCGACCGACTGGGTTCGCTCAACCGCGGCAGCCCGGTGTTCTACAAGCAGATCAAGGTCGGCCAGGTGAAAAGCTACCTGTTGTCTGAAGATCAAAGCACTGTTGAACTCAAGGTCTTCATTGAGCCTACTTACGCCAATCTGGTGCGTAAACATACTCGTTTCTGGAACGCCAGCGGCATCAGCATCGACGCCAATCTTTCCGGCGTGAAGGTGCGCAGCGAATCCCTGGCCAGCATCGTTGCAGGCGGTATTGCCTTTGCGACCCCGGAAAACCGCAAGGACAGCCCGGCAACCGATCCGAGTCTGCCGTTCCGGCTCTATGAAGATTTCGACGCTGCCGCAGCCGGTATCCGTATCAAGGTCAAGCTCAGTGATTTCGAAGGTTTGCAGGCTGGTCGTACGCCGGTCATGTACAAAGGGATACAGGTCGGCAACCTGAAGGCGCTCAAGGTCGATCCTGACCTGACGGCGGCCACTGCCGAGCTGACCCTGGACCCGCTGGCCGAGGACTATCTGGTCGATGGCACTCAGTTCTGGGTGGTCAAACCCTCGATTTCCCTCGCTGGCATCACGGGTCTGGAAGCGCTGGTGAAGGGTAACTACATCGCCATACGCCCCGGCGACAAGGGGGCGGCGCCGCAGCGTGAATTTGTCGCAAGACCCAAGGCTCCGCCTCTGGACCTGCGCTCACCCGGGCTGCACCTGGTCCTGTTTACCGAGAACCTCGGCTCGCTGGAAGTGGGCAGCCCGATTCTCTACAAGCAGGTGAAGGTCGGTTCGGTCCAGAGCTATCAATTCTCCAAGACCCGTAAACAGCTGGTGATTGGCGTTCACATCGAGAAGGAATATGAAGGCCTGGTCAATGCCTCCAGCCGATTCTGGAATGCGAGTGGCGTCACCCTCACGGGTGGGCTGACGGGTGGCATCCAGGTCAAGAGCGAGTCACTGCAAAGCCTGATGGCCGGTGGTATTGCTTTTGAGACCCCGCAAGCCAAGGCGCCGTTGCAGAAGCGTATCCCTCGGTTCCGCCTGTTCCCTAGCCACGACGAGGCCAACCAGAAAGGCACCCTGGTCACCATCAAGGTCGACCGCGCCGACGGTTTGCGCACCGGCACTCCTGTGCGGTTCAAGGGGCTGGATGTCGGCAAGATCGAGGACGTTGATCTCACCGATGACCTGCAGTCCGTGGTGCTCACCGCGCGAATTACCGAAGTGCCGGAGCGTATTGCCCGGGTCGGCAGTCAATTCTGGGTGGTCAAGCCGGAGTTGGGTCTGATCAAGACCGCGAACCTGGAAACCCTGGTAACCGGTCAATACATCGAAGTGCAACCCGCGCTGAAGAGCCAGGGGCCGCAGAAGAGTTTCGTGGCCTTGTCCAGCCCGCCAGAAGTAGCCAAGGTGGAGCCTGGCTTGAGCCTGGTGTTGAGCGCGGCTCGTCGGGGCTCGTTGAAGATCGGCGTGCCGGTCACCTACCGGGAAGTGGCGGTAGGCAAGGTGACGGGGTACGAGTTGGGGCAGACAGCGGATCGCGTGCTGATCCACATCCTGATTGAACCCAAGTACGCGCCGTTGGTGCGCAGCGGTACGCGGTTCTGGAACTCCAGCGGTTTCGGATTCGACTATGGACTGTTCAAGGGAGCGACGATGCGCACCGAGTCTCTGGAAACCCTGATTCAGGGTGGCATTGCGTTCGCCACCCCGGATGGCGAGCGCATGGGTAACCCTGCGCGAGCGGAACAGACATTCCCGTTATTTGATAAGTTCGAAGATGAATGGCTGACCTGGGCGCCGAAGATCGCGATCGGTAAATAATTATCGGCGGCGGTGCTGCCGTCATCGCGAGCAGGCCCTCGCATTCACCGAGCAGCTTGGACAAAAAAGGCCGCGGTCCATTGGATCGCGGCCTTTTGTTTGGATCAGGCAGGATCAGACCGCATCCAGCTCCGGTTCATCGGCTGCCACATTGACCACAGGCTTCACTTCATCGTGACGGCGAATGTACTTCCAGTCCGCCTCGTCGATGTAAATCCCATTCGGTCCGCTGCCGCCTTCCAGGTCAATGGCGACACTGGCGCAAACCTGCGGTTTAACACTCGCCAGAATCGGCACGAAACCCAGTTGCAGGCTGGTTTCCAGCAGGGCTGCCTGGTTCTTCTCGTCGATGTCCGCCGCTTCGTCGAGGTAGTAGGGCAAGCGCACCCGGCCGGCCTGGTCGCGGTCCATCAAGTGCAACAACAGGTACATGTTGGTCAACGCCTTGATGGTCATGGTGGTGCCGTTGGACGCAGCACCATCGATGTCGGTGTGGATGACGGGCTGGCCGTTGACCTTGGTGATCTCGAATGCCAGTTCAAACAGGTCCTTGAGGCCCAACTGGTTGTGGTTGGCAGCAACCAGGCGTGCCAGATACTCCTTGGCCTCCTCGTTCCTGTTGTCCTGATCGGCGCTCTGGCTGAGGTCGAATACCGAGAGGGTTTCACCTTCTTCGTACTGGCCGGCACTGTGGATGATCTGGTCAATGTGTTTCAAAGCTTCCTTGTTCGGCGCTAGCACGATGCGGAAGCTCTGCAGGTTGGACACCTGGCGTTTGTTGATCTCGCGGTTGAACAGGGCCAGTTGATGCTCAAGGCTGTCGTAGTCGCTGCGGATATTGCGCAGTGTCCGCGCGATGTCAGTGACCGCGGCGCGGCGGGCCTTGCCCAGGGTCAGCGCTTCGTCGGTGCGATGCGCGTAGGCATTGATCAGCAGTTGCAGGCGCCGCTCCATGTCGTCTTCGCTGTCGAACTTGGCAACACCCTTGAGACGCACCTGGGCGTAGAGTGCATCGATCTGCCCATCGCTGCGCAACAGTCCCTGCCAGCTGTCCTGGTAGTCATTGAGCAGCGGCAGCAGGTTGTCCATGGAATCGTCGATCGGGTCCATGAACGGCGTACCGAACGGCAGGTCTGCCGGCAGCAGTTGGCGGCGGCGCAAGGCGTCGTCGAGCGTGCGCTGCTTGGCTTCCATGTCGCCGATCTGCCGCCCTACCAGTTGCAGCTTGGCCGACAGTTGCTGGACTCGCTCGGTGAATGCATCGCTGGAGCGTTTTAATTCGTCCTGCGCGGCTTCCATCTGGGCCAGCTGTTCCAGCTTGTCGCCTTCTTCTGCGCTCAGGGTTTGCGAGCGACGGAAATCCTCCAGCGCCTTTTGCGCGTCCAGCACTTGCTGGTACAACGCTTCGGTCTGGGTCTTGCTCGCCGCGCGGTCGGCGGCCACGGCAGCTTGAGTTTTGAGTTGCTTGAGTTCTTTTTCCAGGCGCTCTCTCTGGTCGCGCAATGCGGCGCGGTCAGCCAGGGCTTGCAGGGCCGGCGGCTCGATGTGCGACATATCGATGGACAAGCCAGGCACTTCGAATCGCTCGCCCTTGAAGCTGTCCAGAATCAGCTCCATGGACTTGACCCACTGTCCGTCCTCATCCAGCGCAATACCGTGTTCACCCAGTGGCAGGCTGAACAGGGCACTGTTGAACAGGCGCATCAAGCGCTCGACGTCCTGTTGCGAGAACTCTTCGCGCAGTCGGGCGTAGCTGTTGTTGTCGGCATGATCGAGCTGCTGCTTGACCGACTTCAGGCGTTTTTCCAGGTCGCGCAGACGCTCTTCGAGGTCTTCGGCGCTGAATTGGCGGGACTGGGCCAGCGCACCGGCCAGTTCGTCGTGCGCATCCTTGGCCGCCAGCAGTTGCTGTTCCAGGACCTTGACGTCATCGACCAGGGCAAAGCGATTCTTCAGTACCGACAATTCCCCCAGCCAGCGCTGGATGCCGGAAATTTCCCGTTCCAGGCGCATCAACTCCTGAGTGCCGCCGCGCTGATCGTTTTGCAATGCGTCCTGTTCGTTGCGGTAGTGCTCGGCCTGGATGGTCAGCTCTTCCTTGCGCGCACTGGCATAGTCCGACCAGGTGCCCAGTAACGAGTCGAGCAGCGGCGAGATGCGGTGCAGTTTGCCGCGCAGGATATTGCGCTGGGTCACGCCGGCCGCAAGGGCTTCGACCAGCGGGCCGGCCGTGACCAGCGAGTTGTAATCCTGCTCCATGCGGCGCACATCGCGGAACGCTTCTTCGCACGCCGCGATGTAGTCCACGCTGCCGGAGCGCAGACTGTGTTCGAACGCATCGAGGAACAGCTGCTTGAGCTTGGCCGCGGTGATTTCGCGCATGTGCAACAGGTTGATGAACAGCGCGCGGAACGTCTTCAGGCTTTGTTCGCTGGTGGAGCGCAGTGGAATCAGGGTCAGGTCCAGCGGAATCGATGTGTGACCGCCCACCAGCAAACGACGCAATTCATCCGGCTTGAGTTCGTAGGCTTTCAGGCCCTCGCGCTCAAGGTTGGTGAACAGCTCTTTCTGACGCAGGCAGGTGTCGTTCTTCTGGTAGTGCGCCAGGTCCAGTTTGCCGGCGTAGGCAAAGAACTGGTGACCAAAACCACCGCCCGGGCCGCGACCCACCACGCCGATCACGTGCGGGCCATGTGGCAGGGACACTTCAACGAGGATGTAACTGGTGTCCGAGGCGAAGTAGAAACGCCGGGATTGTTCCAGGCTGTACTTGCCGAAACTCATGTCCGACATGCGCGCCAAGATCGGGAACTGGAGCGCGTTGATCGAGGCGGATTTGCCGAGGTTGTTCGCGCCGTAAACCGACAGCGGCTCTTCCAGCGGGAACAGGCCGAGGCTGTAGCCGGCGGTGTTCAAAAGGGCGAAGCGGCGAATGCCGTAGCGTTCCTTGCTCATGCGTCGGTCTCCTGTTCTTCGGCAATGGCGCGCGCCATGGCGTCTTCTTCGCTTTCTTCTTCGAAGTCAGTCAGATCCAGTGGATCATCGGTTTGCAGCAGCTTTTCATCGCTGTCGTCATCGATCAGCAATGGAACCGGCAGCGGCAACACGCTGTGCAGACTGGCCGCCAGGTCGCGGTCCTGCTGCACCGACAGGCAGACATCGAGGAAGCGGTGCATCGGCGGCAGGAAGCGATAGACGCCGTTTTCTTCGCCGGCGAAACCGAGTTGGGTCATGCGACGCATGATTTTTTCTTCGAGCTCTTCGACAGTTTGCACTTCGGCCTGGATAAACAGGTCGCGGTACTTTTCCAGTAGCGACGGCAATTCATCGCGACCCAGGCTGCCTCCGTCAAGCACGGCGATCGGGTCTCGCCCCTGATCCGCCAGATGCTCGACCAGAATGAAAGTAAACAGCGCCAGGCGTTGGGCGGTCTTGTTCACCGCAGCGGCGGCGAGGTCCGGCACGAAGTAATAGAAGCCGCGGGTATCGCAGACCAGCTCGAACCCCAATGCCTTGAACAGCGTGCGGTACTGGTCCTGGAAGTTCGACAGTTGCGCGTACAGCTCTGGATCACGGCGGCTGACGTGGTAGCCCTTGAACAGCTCGCGGAATATCGGTGCCAGCTGGGACAGTTCGGATAGATCAAGATGCATGTGGGATGCTCGCGGAATCCTCGGCGGCGCTGTCGCGGGCCGAGAGCAGGGCGAAGGAGCGCAGGCTGACCTGGTGCTCATGAGTGTGGTAGTCGCGGCGTTCGAGACGCTCGCGCTGGAAACGTTTTTCCCGCGACAGGCGCGAGAACCAGTACAGCAACTCGTCGGTGGCGCCGTCTGGCTCCTGCTCCAGCAGCCAGGCCATCAGGTCCGGCATCGGCAGGGCGTCTTCGCAGCGTTCAAGCATTTCGCGAACGGTACGTGGCGCACGCGGGGCTTCGCCTTTCTGGGTTTTGTGAGCCTTGGGGAAACGCGCCGGTTTCGGCTCGAAACGGGCCAGTGCATACACGTACGCTTCGACCTGGCTGGCGCTGCCAAGGAAGGTGCTTTGCGGGCGGGTGAACATTGGCATGGCCGCTTGGGGGACCGCGTCCAGGCCTTTGCGCCGGATAGCCGACAAGGCCAGCGCCGCGCCACGGGTCACGGCATTGTGCCGACGGGCCTCTTCACGCAACGGCAGGAGCAGTTCGCGGGCGTGGCGCAGGGTCAACTGGGCGCTGGTCTGCATTTCGAGGATGCGCGCATGGGTGCGCAGCAGCATGTCGTCGTCGACCAGGTGGCCCAGCCGTTGCTGTTCGGTGAGCATCTTCAGCAGGACATTCTCGACCTTGCGTACGCCTTGCTCGAAAGCACCGTCGGCATTGACCAGCTGGATCATCGGCTCGACGTATTCGTCCCAGGTCGCCAGCACTTCGGCGTAACGCTGGCGCAGGGGAATCTGCCGGTCGCTGGTCTTGGCGCGCTCGGCGACGGCCACAAGAGCCTGTTCGTCGTTGGCAAGTTTCTTCAAAACGTCCCGTACGCGCATGTCCAGCAGGCGCAATTGACGTGCGAGGTCGTGGCCGTCGCGGATGTCGAACGCATCCTGGATGTAACCGGCCAGGCGCTCGAGGTGGCGCAAGTAGGCTTCGATTTCCAGACACAGGCCCAGGCGGTGCTCACGGCGCAAGTAGGCGAGGAAGTCGTGAATCTGCGCATTGAGCTCGAAACGGTTCGGGCTTTTTGCCACAGGCACCAGGATGTCGAGGCGAATCCACACATCCAGCAGGCTGGTGATGTCCTGCGGCGTGCTGTCCAGTTGCTGGGCGCCCAATTGCGTGCGCAGTTCGTTGAGGCTCAACGTGCCCTGGTCGAAGTGCTCGCACAGTGGCTCCAGAAGTGCCCAGTGTTCAGCGAGGGCGCGCAAGACGCGCTTGGGTTCGATCATCGGAATGGCCGGCTGGTTGGCGATAAAAGCAGCGATTGTACTGCATCGCGCCCATTGCGATTAACTCTCGGGACGGACAGTCGGCTTTCTGTCGATCAAGCGCGGGCGATCTTGCGAGAAGGGCGGTAGAATCCACGCACTTTAGTTATCCACAAGTGGCCGACCTTTGCTTATCGAGTCCTGTCGCCGCGCTTATTTGACCGCCATGCAGGTGGTCAACTGGCTGCCGCGCACCGAATTGCCCTTCGCCGCGCCGTCGCGGCCCGAGCTGCTGGAGACACCGCAACCCGTGGTCGTCGCTCCGATAGCAATGGCCGCTGTGGCTGAGGCGCCCGTGCAGCCGCAGGCCAAGCCCGCCGAGCGGGTGAAGATCGAGGTGCCTCGGCCTTCGCTGGCCAGCACCCGCACGGATGCAAAAGTCGAAGAAGTGGCCGCGCCAGTCGTGGTCAAGCCACCAGTAGTGCCGCCGCCGCGTTTCGCCCTGCAGTTGCTGCGCGCCGGTCGCTGCCTGCTGCTGGTCGAGTTACCCACAGGTGAAACATTTCAAACCCGCGACCCTGCCTATCTGCTGCTCAAGGACATGCTGCGCGCCGCCGGCCTGCCGGACAGCCCACAGATAGTCGGTGACCCCGTGCGCTGGCCGCTGCTGGCCCGGGGCACCATGGATCAAGGCCCGGAAGCCGCTCGTGACTTCGTGCAGGGTTTCCTCTCGGCCCGACTGGAAGATGCACCGTGCGTCTGCGTATGGCTGATCGGTCTGCCGGCGGTACGTTTCGCTGGCGAGGAAAACGCCGAATCGTTCAACCGTGAACTCCAGGTCGAAGGCCTGGGCTCGGTCTGGGCCCTGCCGGGCCTGGAATTATTAATGGAAGAGCCACAGCGTAAGGCTGATGTCTGGCAAGCCATGCGTCGGCTGATGGCGCGCTGGAAAGAATCAAATGAGTGACGCTGTATCGTTTCGCCCCATGATCGAGGCGGACCTGGACGCTGTACTGAAGATCGAATACGCGGCTTACAGCCATCCGTGGACCCGCGGGATTTTTCTTGATGGGCTCGGCAAGTACCAGATCTGGCTGATGTTCGAAGGGCAGCAACAGGTCGGCCACGGCGTGGTACAGATCATTCTTGATGAAGCGCACCTGTTGAACATTACGGTCAAGCCGGAGAACCAGGGCCGTGGCCTGGGCCTGACGTTACTGGAGCACCTGATGTCGATTGCCTACAAGGCCGAGGCACGGGAGTGCTTCCTGGAAGTGCGGGACAGCAATCGTTCGGCGTTTCGCTTGTATGAGCGGTACGGGTTCAACGAGATCGGGCGGCGCCGGGACTATTATCCGGCGGTTGGCGGCAGGGAAGATGCGGTGGTCATGGCCTGCACACTGGTGGATTGAACACAGATACCCCGTAGGAGCTGCCGAAGGCTGCGATCTTTTGATTTTATCCACACCAAGATCAAAAGATCGCAGCCTGCGGCAGCTCCTACACGGGAGAATTCCGTCAATCGGGTAGGTCAGCGATTCCCGTCCAGCGGATCACGCTGCGCCAGTTCCGCTTCATCCAGGCCATTGCCTCCGCCGATGTCATCTTCATCGACAATGCTCAAGTCCCAGTCTGCCTGACCTTCTTCGCCTGCTTCCCGGGCATCCCTTGCGCCGTCTTCGAGGATGAGCGTTTCCGGGCTCATGTCATCATCCGTGGGTTCGTGGTCTTTGGTGGAGGCGCCCGTCATGCCGGCCTCCCGCACCCGCTCAGGCGGCATCCGGTGTTCGCGCTCGTTGTCCGGCAGTTCGTCGCCAATCCGGGCGCCGGGTTCGTCTTCGTCAAAGTCCAGTTCATGCATTGAACCCATGCGGTCTTCGTTGTCATCGATGGGCTCGGGTTGCGCCGCGTCGAAAGGACGTCGTGAATCAGTCATGGTATTTCCTCATACTGTGGGCCTTACTAGGGTGGACCCACAGGGCTGGCGAGAATTCCACCTGCCTTAGTTGCATCGATCGCGTGACCCCGACGGGTGGTTGTCTGTCATAGAAGCGCACCATTCTTGAGGCTCTACAGCATGAACGAATTACAAGATCTGATTGATAACAACGAACGCTGGGCTGAAGCGATCAAACAGGAAGATCCGGACTTCTTCTCCAAGCTGGCTCGCCAACAGACCCCCGAATACCTGTGGATCGGTTGCTCCGATGCGCGGGTGCCGGCGAACGAAATCGTTGGCATGCTGCCCGGCGACCTGTTCGTCCACCGCAACGTGGCGAACGTGGTGCTGCATACCGACTTGAACTGCCTGTCGGTGATTCAGTACGCGGTGGACGTGCTCAAGGTCAAGCACATCCTGGTGACCGGCCACTATGGTTGCGGCGGCGTACGGGCATCGATGCAGGACCGCCAGCTGGGCCTGATTGATGGCTGGCTGCGCTCGATTCGCGACCTGTATTACGAAAAACGCGAAGAGCTGGCGCTGTTGCCAACTGAAGAGGAGCAGGTGGACCGCCTCTGCGAGCTGAACGTGATCCAGCAAGTGGCCAACGTCGGCCACACCAGCATTGTGCAAAATGCCTGGCATCGTGGACAGAAACTGTCGATTCACGGTTGCATCTACGGCATCAAGGACGGTCGCTGGAAAAGCCTGAACGCAACCATCAGCGGCTTCGAGCAGTTGCCGCCACAGTACCGTCTGCGTCCGCTGTAGCGCTTTTCGCGTCTACAGCCCCTGGCCCGGTGCAACCGTGGTCGCCGAAGTTTTCAGCTGGCTGAGCTGGGACCTGATCGGTGCCGATGCACAGTTGGCGACGGCCTGGGCCGGGGGCAGGTTGCGAATCGAGGTATAGAACAGTTCGCAGGTTTTTTCCGTGCGAGTGACTTGCCAGGTCTGGGTACAGCTCTTCAATTGCGTCGCCGGATCCCTGCCGGGGGCGCTGCCCATGCCGGCCTGCCAACACGCAGCGCTCAAATCCTGGCCCATCACCTTCAGGCCTGCCGCGTCAGCCTGGGCCTGGGCATCCTTGCCGGAATAGGCGGCTGGATTGGCCGCGTACCAGATGTAGCTCGGGTGATTGGCGCCCAACACGGGTATTTTGACCCCGGCATTTGGGCTGATCGTCGCCAGCCCCAACACGCTGACGGTGGGGCCGTATTGCGCCTTGACCCAGCTGCGCACCGGCGCGCCAAACGCGATCATGGGTAATGCCGCGCCGCTGGCAGTGCGGCTGAGCTCCCTGACCATGGTGGTCTGATAGTCGGTGAAATAATTGTAAACGCCCTCCAGGTCCTTGCCCGCAGTCGCGGGTGCGGCAATCGGGGCGATGTCGATGATGGTCTGGTAAGCGGGTGTTTGCGCGGCTGGGATGCCGTTGGCGGTTAGCAGCGTGGCCCAACGATCAGTGGTGGCCGAGCGCAGGTAATCCTGGGCCTGGGTCAGCGAATAGTCCGGCGGAAAGTGCAACAGCTCGATACTTTTACGATTGTTCAGCGCCATGCCCAAAGGCAGGAACAGTGACCAGTTGTACGCCCACTTGCCGTCAGCGTTCAGTCTGTTTGCGCCGGACCAGGCCAGGTCTCCGGCGTCGAGCAGGGCTTGCAGTGGTTTGTGATAACCGGCAGGCACCCCGGTGATTTGCGCGTAAAGCTGATCGTTATCGGTTTTGACCCGCACCTTTGCCGTGGCGTAGCCATCGCGCTGCACGCTTTGGCCCAGGTAGTGCTCGACGGTTTGCTCCAGCGTCCAGTTGCGAAAGCACACGACGCCGCAGTTGTTGGGGTAGGCGAACAGACGCGTGACGCGTTCAGTGCTGCCCAGTTTCAGATCGACATCGGCGTGGGCGGCGGCACTCAGGGTGAGGGCCGCGAGGGTAAGTGCTGTGCGTTTGAACATGCTCAGATCCTTTTAAGCCTGTGATTGCGCAATTGTCGAAGGTTACTGCAGCCATCGCGCGTGCGATGTCAGCTGCAGCCTGTAATGGTGTCAGGAGATGGCGAACCGTGGGGTAGGAACAATCCACCGAACAACTCTGGATGCACCTGCTCGAACAGGTGCATCCAGCGACATTTATGGCATCACGGGCGGCGTGTAGGTCAGCGTCGTGCCCAGCGCCCACAGCAGAAACAGCACCAGTGGCGTGTGCACCAGCAACTGCACGAACGAGAATCCGATCAGGTCCCGGGCCTTCAATCCCAGTACGCCCAGCAGCGGCAGCATGTAGAAGGGGTTGATGAGGTTAGGTAACGCTTCGGCGGCGTTGTAGATCTGCACCGCCCAGCCCAGGTGGTAGTTGAGGTCTGTGGCCACCTGCATCACATAGGGTGCTTCGATGATCCACTTGCCGCCGCCGGACGGAATGAAGAAGCCGAGGATCGCCGAATACACACCCATCAACAGCGCGTAGGTGTCGTGGGAGGCGATGCTGACGAAGAAGGTCGAGATGTGGTGCGCCAGGGTTTGCGCATCGGTACCCTTGACGGTGGTCATCAGTGCGGCGATCGAACCATACAACGGAAACTGGATCAGCACTCCCGTGGTAGTCGGCACGGCTCGGGCGACTGCATCGAGGAAGCTGCGCGGACGCCAGTGCAGCAGGGCGCCGAGCATGATGAACAGGAAGTTGTAGGTGTTCAGCCCGGAGATCGCGCTGATCGCCGGCTTGGTCGAGAATTCATGGAACAACCAGCCGGCCGCCAGCAGGACCAGCAGGATAGTCAGCAGCGGGCTGTGTTCCAGCCACTCGCCAGGGCGAGTGCGCGGTTGCAGTGGCGGCAGATTGAAACTCGGGTCGATGCCGCAGGCTTTTGCGTCACGGGCCGTATTGGGGCCTGGGGCGGTGGCGTAGGCAATGATCAGAGAAATGATGATCAGCGCCAGCAGCAGTACGCCCGACTGCCAGAGAAAAATGGTTTCGGTGAAGGGAATGACCCCGGTAATCGACAGGATCGACGGCGGCAGGCTGGCCGGGTTGGCCTGCAATTGCGCCGCCGATGACGACAGACCCAAGGCCCAGACCGCACCCAACCCCAGGTAAGCAGCGGCGCCGGCAGCACGATAATCCATCTTCAGATCGGTACGGCGGGCGAGGGCACGCACCAGCAAGCCACCAAATACCAGGGACAGTCCCCAGTTCAGCAACGACGCGACCATGGAAATCAGCGCGACCCAGGCGACGGCGGAGCGGCCGTTTTTCGGGATGCGTGCCAATCGGTCGATCAGTTTCACAGCCGGTGGCGAGCTGGCGACGACATAACCGCCGATCACCACAAACGCCATCTGCATGGTGAACGGAATCAGGCTCCAGAAGCCATCGCCGAAGGCCATGGCGGCATCGGTGGGCTTGGCGCCCATTGCCATGGTGGCAAGGGCCACGATGATCACGGCCAGTGCCGCAAACACCCAGGAGTCGGGGAACCAGCGTTCGGCAAAGCTTGAGCAGCGCAGGGCAAAGCGGGCATAGCGGCTATCGTCGATATCAGCGGCCACGGGAGAACCTCGAATTTTATGTTTATTGTGGTCTTCAGGGCCTCGTGGGCCCGTCTGGACAGGTGCCAACAGTAAATCAAACGCTGTATTTTTTGTGACCAACTTTTACCGCTTTGGGACTTTGGTCTAACGGGTTGTCCGCAGACGGATTTGCGTAGACCATGGGCGCCTAGAATTTTTTGCCCGTGCCAGAGTGTTTTTTCATGACTGCCCAAACCGATGTGCGCCCGGCGCCGTTCACTCGTTCGGACTACAAGACCCTCGGCCTTGCCGCGTTGGGCGGGGCGCTGGAAATCTACGATTTCATTATTTTCGTATTTTTCGCCCTGACCCTCAGCCAACTGTTCTTCCCCCCGGAAATGCCGGAGTGGCTGCGCCTGCTGCAAAGCTTCGGGATCTTCGTCACCGGTTACCTGGCGCGCCCATTGGGCGGCATCCTGATGGCGCATTTTGCTGACAGACTGGGACGCAAGAAGGTCTTCAGCCTGAGCATCTTGATGATGGCGTTGCCTTGCCTGCTCATCGGGATCATGCCGACCTACGCCCAGATCGGTTATTTTGCGCCGTTGCTGTTGCTGGCCCTGCGTATCCTGCAGGGCGCAGCGGTAGGCGGTGAGGTGCCCAGCGCCTGGGTCTTCGTCGCCGAACACGCGCCGGTCGGCCATCGCGGTTACGCGTTGGGATTCCTGCAGGCCGGGCTGACCTTCGGCTACCTGATCGGCGCGCTGGCGGCGACGTTCCTGGCGCAGGTCTTCACCCCGCAGGAAATCCTCGATTACGCCTGGCGTTATCCCTTCCTGCTAGGCGGGGTGTTTGGTGTGATTGGAGTCTGGTTGCGCCGCTGGCTCAGCGAAACCCCGGTATTCATGGCGATGCAGGCCAAGCGCGAAGCGGCGGTCGAGCTGCCATTGCGCACGGTCCTGCGCGAACATCGCCTGGCCATGCTGCCGGCGATGATCCTGACCTGTGTTCTGACCTCGGCGGTGGTGGTGTTCGTGGTGATCACCCCGACCATGATGCAGAAAACCTTCGGTATGAGCGCCAGCTACACCTTCGGGCTCAGCGCCCTGGGCATCGTGTTCCTGAATGTGGGTTGCGTGCTCGCCGGATTACTGGTGGATCGCATCGGCGCCTGGCGTACCGTTATGCTCTATAGCCTGCTGCTGCCAGTGGGCATTGCAGTGCTCTATAGCTGCCTGATCAATGGCGGGAGCTGGATTGGCCTGGCTTATGCCATTGCCGGTCTGTGTTGCGGCGTGGTGGGTGCGGTGCCGTCGGTGATGGTCGGGCTGTTCCCAGCGCATATTCGTGTATCGGGAATCTCCTTCACCTACAACATCGCCTACGCCGCATGGGCCAGTATCACGCCGTTGTTGCTGATCGGGCTAATGCCTTGGAGCCCCTGGATATGCGTAATATTCAGTGCAGTGATGGGCGTGGTCGGGGTCGCCAGCGCGGCGTATTTCGGTGCGCGCAGGACGGCGCGCAGAGGGTGGTCGACGCGGTCGGACAGTTCGCCAGTCAACTGGCGACCTGAGCAGGATTAACCCGTATCCCGCTACAATCAGCGTTTTCTCCTGGAGCAGACAGCATGCACGCTTCCCATCGCCGGCCCGTACCCTTGAACAAGGCTTATCGCCTGCTCAATCACGGGCCGACCGTACTGGTCAGCGCCGCCCACGATGGCCAGCGCAATATCATGGCGGCGGCCTGGGCTATGCCACTGGATTTCGAGCCGCCGAAAATTGCCGTGGTGCTGGATAAGTCCACCTGGACCCGACACCTGCTGGAAGCTTCGGGGACCTTCGTGCTGAACGTGCCCTGCGCCGCCCAGGCCGACATCGTCCAGACCGTCGGTTCTACATCCGGGCTGGAAATCTCCCGGGCGCCGGGCCAGGACAAGTTCCAGGCCTATGCCCTGCAGACATTCAGCGGCGAGCAGGTGGCAGCGCCGATGCTCGAAGGCTGCGTCGCCTGGCTGGAATGTCGACTGTTGCCGGAGCCTGGTAATCACCAGCAATACGATCTGTTTCTCGCCGAAGTCATAGCTGCCCAGGCTGACGCGCGGGTGTTCAGCGATGGCCGCTGGCACTTCGAAGGGCACGACGAGCTGCGCACCTTGCATCACGTCGCGGGCGGGCATTTCCTGAAGATTGGTGATCCGGTGGACGGCAAGATTCTGCTGGTTTGAATCGGGTCCGCTGCCAGCCAACATTAGCCTGACCCGGATGCACTGCCTAAAAAAGGGCCTGCCACCCGGTAAGCCCTTTCCCACTCGCACAAAACGCTCAATCCCCCAACGCTTCCCCCTCGCGGCGCGGATCAGCACCGCCCGCCAATGTGACCTTGCCCTGCGCATCCTTGACCCGAACTATCGCCTGGGTGCCGCTGGTCATGTCGATCTCGTTCACGTTGTGCCCTTTGTCCTTCAACGTTTGAATCAGCTGTGTACTGAACTGCCCCCGTTCCAGTTCCGTCGGGCCGTTACGGCTGCCGAAGTTGGGCAGATTGATGGCGGCCTGCGGGTCGAGGTTCCAGTCGAGCAGGCCGATGGTCGACTTGGCGACGTACTCGATGATCTGCGAGCCGCCTGGGGAGCCGAGGGTGGCGAGGAACTCGCCGGTCTGTCGATCGAAGATCAGGGTGGGCGCCATGGAGGAGCGGGGGCGTTTGCCCGGCTCGACGCGGTTGGCGACTTTCCGGCCGTTTTCTTCCGGGATGAACGAGAAGTCGGTCATCTGGTTGTTGAGCAGGAAGCCTTGCACCATCAGGTGAGAGCCGAAGGCGGATTCCACGGTGGTGGTCATGGAGACCGCACCACCCTGGTCATCGACGGCCACCACTTGCGAGGTCGAGATGCGCAGAGGTGAACGGTCCGGTGCATAGGCCACCTGTATGCCCGGAGGTGTCCCAGGTGTGGCCGTGCCCATGCTGCGTTCGCCGATCAGGGCGGCGCGGCTGGCCAGATAAGTCGGGTCCACCAGGCCTTTTACCGGGACGGGCACGAAGTCGCTGTCGGCGACGTACTGGGCGCGGTCGGCATACGCAAGTCGCTCGGCTTCGGAGATCAGGTGCACAGCTGCAGGCGCAGGTTCGATGCCGGCGGCTCGGGTGCTTTTGACCGGTTTCAGTGGCGCCAGGGCATAACGCGGGTCACGAGTTTCGAGGGCCTGCAAGGTGCCGAGGATCTGCGCCACGGCGATTCCGCCCGATGACGGCGGCGGCATGCCGCAGACCTGCCAGCGCTTGTAATCGGTGCACAGTGGTGCGCGTTCCTTGGCGGAATAGCCGATCAGATCGTTCAGCGACAGGCTGCCGGGATTGGCATGCCCCTGAACCTTGGCCACGATTTCCTGGGCGATGGGACCTCTGTACAGCGCATCGGCACCTTCCCTGGCGATCCGTTTGAACGTGGCGGCCAGCGCCGGGTTTTTCAGGGGAGTGCCTGCGGCTTTCGGGCTGCCATCGGCGTTGCGGAAATACGCCATCATGTCCGGCGAGCGCGGCATGGACGAATCCGACGCGATCAACTGATGCAGACGAGGTGAGATAGGAAAACCTTGCTCCGCGAGTCTGATCGCCGGCTCGAACAGCTGTGCCCAGGGCAGGCGCCCGTGTTTCCGGTGAGCCAGTTCCAGTGCCCGCAGCACGCCGGGTGTGCCCACCGAACGACCACCAATCTGTGCCTGCGTGAACGGCATCGGTTGGCCGTCGGCTTGCAGGAATAGCTTCTCGGTGGCACCGGCGGGCGCGGTTTCACGACCGTCGTAGGTGCGCACTGTTTTGCCGTCCCAAAGTACGATCAAGGCGCCGCCGCCGATACCCGAGGATTGCGGCTCGACCAGCGTCAGCACCGCTTGCATCGCGATAGCGGCGTCAATTGCCGAACCGCCCTGGCGCAACATTGCTCGTCCGGCTTCGGCGGCGAGCGGATTGGCCGCTGCGGCCATATGCTTTGAGGCGTGCCGGGCCTGCAGGTCGGTGCGATAGCCCGAGGCCGCTTCCGGTGCGAGGGGTAATGTCGAAACGGGCGGAGCGTTGCACGCGGCAAGCGTTAGCGCACCGGCAATCAGCGAAAGGGCTGACAACCGATAGCGATTGCAGTTAAAGGCTGTGAACACGCGGGGCACTCCGTCCGTGGGAAAGGTCCGGGGACTTTATCGGCCTACAGCCAGTGACGCAAACCATAGGCGGTTTTAGTCCTTCATCCATTGACGGATTTTCTGTAGGGTCAAGGGCAGCAGACACGTCAGAAGATCAACAAGAGGCAGACATGCACACCGACTTCCCCACACAGCCAAGCTATGGCGCGCAGCGTCAACAGTTTCTGGCCGCAGCGAATGCCGCCGGCGCGACTGTGACCGAATATCCGCATCCCCTCAACGGCCCGTTCGGTGAACGGCTGAGTACCGATGTGGCGGTGCTCGGTGATCCGGGCGCCAAGCGCTTGCTGATCGCGCTAAGTGGCACTCACGGGGTTGAAGGCTTCTATGGCTCGGGCTGCCAGATCAAGTGGATGCAGGAGTTGGGCAAGCGCGTGTTGCCCACCGATGTCGCGGTGGTGTTTGTCCATCTGATCAATCCCTGGGGCACAGCGTGGCTGCGCCGGGTCAACGAAGACAACATCGACCTTAACCGCAATCACCTGGATTTTGACGATTCGCTCCCGGACAACCAGGCCTATGCAGCGCTGCATGAAATCTATGCCTGTACCCAGCTGGCGGGCCCCGAGCGTGATCGCGCCGATGCGCTGCTTGACGAGCAGATCCACAAGCACGGCTGGCCGGCGGTGATGTCGATTGTCGAGGGCGGCCAACACAGTCATCCTGACGGCCTGTTTTTTGGCGGACGGGCACCGAGCTGGTCGAATCGTACGCTGCAGCAGATCCTCCAGGAGCACGTCGCCCACGCTGATGTCGCCATGTGCTTCGACTTGCACACCGGCGCGGGGGAGTACGGCCATCCAATGTTGCTGACCATCACCGAGTCCGCTTATCCAGCGTTGGCGGATGCGCAGGCAATCTACGGGCCGTGGCTCTACACGCTGCTGACCGGCGCCGACACCTTGAGCGAAACCGGCGTCGCCGCGACGGCCACCGGCTACACCTCACAGGCGCTGATCGACGCGCTGCCGCAAGTGCGATTGATGCCTTTTGTGATCGAGTGTGGGACTTATCCGGGGCCCGAAGTACATCGTCATTTGCGCAACGACCATTGGCTTCATCTGCACGGCAATCCAAGTGATGCGGTAGGGCGTGGAATCAAGCAGAACCTGCTGGAACAATTCTATCCCGCGGACGGCGACTGGCAGGCGATGGTCTGGCTGCGGACGTGGCAGATCTGGGAGCGGGGGGTGTCTGCGTTGGCGTCGATGCGGTGGTGATCCTGCTGGCGATAGCGGCCGCAAAATCGATCCAGGACTAGAGTATCTCCTTGCCGACAAGCCGCGCTCCTGCAGGATTTGTGTCAGCAGAGAAGCCTGCGTACTTTTCTCGAGGCATAAAAAAACGGCCTACCTTTCGGTAAGCCGTTTTTAGTACTTGGTGGCTACACAGGGACTTGAACCCCGGACCCCAGCATTATGAATGCTATGCTCTAACCAACTGAGCTATGTAGCCAAGTGGCGCGCATTATTCACCGGTAACGGGGATGCGTCAAGCGTAAATTTAAAATATTTCTCTACGCTTTCAACCGCTTATCCACCCGGTGCTATAAAACGCGGCGGTGGGCGCTGTCAGCCGAGCTGAAACCTCCCGGTATTGGCGCTCAATGCCTTGCTGCCTTGGCTCAAGGTGTCCGCCGCAAGGTTTACGGCGCGGGCCCCTTCCAGCAGCCGCACTGCCGCCTGATCAACCTGCTGGATGTTGCCGCTGACCTCATCGGCGGTGCTGGCCTGTTCCTCTACCGCTGTCGCAATGTGCGCCAGGGTGTCGGTGACGCCTTGCACTGCGCTGGCAATTTCCCCGAGTCGTTCGCCCAGCCCGGTGACCGACTGCGCATCGTTCTGTGCCTGGCTGCAGGCCGCTTCCATCAGGCTCACCGCTTCATCCACCGTTTGCCGCAGGCTATCAACGGTCTGGGCTATCTGCGCGGTAGAGGACTGCGTGCGTTTCGACAAGCTGCGCACTTCGTCAGCCACCACGGCGAAGCCGCGGCCCTGATCGCCCGCGCGGGCGGCCTCGATGGCGGCGTTAAGGGCCAGGAGGTTGGTCTGCTCGGCCACTCCGCGAATGGTGTCCACTACCAGCTGAATCTGCTGCCCCTGTTCGCTCACCCGGCCGAGTGCCGCCGCTGTCTCGTTCAAACGCTGGTTGAGCTGCTGGATACTTGCCGTGGTGCGCTGGCTGTCGCGACTGCTGTCGGCAGCAATGCGCCGCGTGTGCTGGGCGCTGCCCGAGGCCTGTTCGCAGCTCTGGGCCACGCCTTGGGACGTGGCGGCCAGTTGGGTGGCCGCCGCGGCGATCTGGCTGATCTGCAGTTGTTGTGCCTCGACTTCGCCCAATGCGCCGCTGGAATGCTGGTTGAGCGCGCGCACGGCGTTGCTCAATTGCAGGGTCTCGTGATCCACCCCCAGCATGCTGTTGCGCAACTGCACCACCGCGACGTTTAGCGCGGTGCTGATAGCCGCCAGCTCGTCGCGACCCTGTACCGGCACCTGCAGGCTGAGGTTGCCATCGCGCAGCGCTTCGGCCAGCACTGTAATACCGCTGGCGCTGCGCCGGATGGACGTTTGCAGGCAGGTGAACAGATACAGCGCCGCCAGCAGCAGGCAGCCGAAAATCGTCGCCACACCGATGACCTGGCGCATCGCCGAGCCATGGTAGTCATCCAGGCGCTGATCCAGCGAGCCCAGGGACTGTTGGCGCAGGGAGGCGAGGTCGACCAGCAAGGCGTCCAGACCACGCTCAAAGTCTTCGTGCTTGAGCTTGATGCTACCGCCGAATACGCCGTCATCGAGAACTTTCAGCTCGGCATCCAGGTGCTTGAGGCTGTCCTGGTAGCGCCCTGACCAGGTTTGCAAGTCGCTGGGCAGGCGCGATTCCAGCAAGCCTGCGGTTTTCACAAGCTGCTCCCGGGCGTCGCCGATACGACTGCGCAGGTCTCGTAGCTGCAAGCGGCTTTGCAAGGTGAATTGCCCAGACACCACTGAGGCCTGACCGATGCTCGCCAGGCGTCCGACCCGTTCGATCAGGTCCGGCACGTGCTGAGTGGAGATCTGCGTGAGCAAATAGGTTTCCAGCCATGGCGCGAGGGTCAGCCGGTTGTCCATGGCAATTTGCTCGCGCAGGGCTTGCAGGGCGCTCAAGGCACCGGTGAAGCGATCGTAACCGTCGGGCCACCAACCGATGCTGCCGAGGCTTTTTGAATCCAGGCCTTCAAGGGCGGCCTGCAGGGCCTGGTAGCGCGCCAGTGTTTCATCCCGGGCACCTTCGGCAGCGAGGGTATTACCCAGCTCCACAGCCGCTTGGGCGATGGCTGGCTGGGCCTCGTCAAACGAAGCCATGGCGGCGAGCGTGGCGGGCGTGGGTTGACGATTGGTTTCCGTGGCTCGCCAGCGCGCGGCGCGATCCCGTTGGGCTGCGAGCAGATTGTCGAGCGCATCCAGTGACAGCAGTTGCCGAACCCCGGCACGCTCTTCGGAGATCAGATTCAGTTTGCTGCGGTAATCCTGCCCGATCATCCACAGGCTGCCCGCCAGCGGCAGAATGAACAGCAAAAACAACAGTTGAAACTTGCGTGCGAAGCCAAAGCGCCCCAGCAAGCCAATGCCCGGTGATAAAAAAGCCTGCATGCCCCGTGACTCCCCTGGGCACCACGCACCATTGGCGTGCGCCGAGGCCGTGTTGGCCGCGACTGGTGCCCGTTTAAAGGCCTCGAAAGTTCACCCTCGTCCGCTCTGTAGGCCGACTGCGTAGCGAAACTTCCCATTCTCGGTCCCCTTTGTAAGGGGCCGCGTTTAAAGGAAGTGGTAACGCAAGATTCAGACCATGGCGATGCGCTATTACCCGCATGGAAAGCATTCGTAAATGTCGTTAGCAGGCTAAGGGGATGGCGCTGATGCACTGAAAAATGGCACATTGACGCTCCTGCCCATTTGCACCCACCCGTTGTGCGGAAATTCTCATGGCTATCAGCAATGCCCAGACCGGCGCCGCGCCGGCATCAGCGACTTCACAAAGCAGCCCTTTGGTCATGCGCATCATCGGCGCCGTGGCGCTGGCCCATTTGATCAACGACCTGATCCAGTCGGTCTTGCCGTCGATCTATCCGATGCTCAAGGCCAATTACGGCCTGACGTTTACCCAGGTCGGCCTGATTACCCTGACTTTTCAACTGACCGCTTCGCTGTTGCAGCCATGGGTCGGCTATCACACAGACCGTCATCCCAAGCCGTGGCTGCTGCCGGCCGGGAGCGTATGCACCTTGATCGGCATACTGATGATGTCGGTGGTCGGCAGCTTTCCAATGATCCTGCTGGCGGCGGCGCTGATCGGTATCGGCTCTTCGACCTTTCACCCGGAGGCTTCCCGGGTAGCGCGACTGGCCTCGGGCGGGCGGTTCGGGTTGGCGCAGTCTACTTTCCAGGTTGGCGGCAATGCGGGCTCGGCGTTCGGTCCATTGCTGGCGGCAGCCATTATCATTCCGTTCGGCCAGGGGCATGTGGCATGGTTCGGCCTGTTCGCGGTGTTTGCGCTGTTTGTGCTGCACCGCATCAGCCGCTGGTACGCCAATCACCTGAACCTGTTCAAGCTCAAACAAGGGCAGGCGGCAACCCACGGTCTGTCGAAGGGGAGGGTGACCGGCGCACTGGTTGTGCTGGGGCTGCTGGTGTTCTCCAAGTACTTCTACATGTCCAGCCTCACCAGTTACTACACCTTCTACCTGATCGAGAAATTCGACCTCTCGGTGGCCAGTTCGCAACTGCATCTGTTTCTGTTCCTGGGGGCGGTGGCAGCCGGTACGTTCTTCGGTGGCCCGATCGGCGACAAGATTGGGCGCAAGGCCGTCATCTGGTTTTCGATCCTTGGTGTTGCGCCTTTCACCCTGCTTTTGCCTCACGTTGACCTGTTCTGGACCAGCGTCTTGAGCGTGGTGATCGGTTTCATCCTGGCGTCGGCATTCTCGGCCATCGTGGTGTACGCCCAGGAGCTGGTTCCGGGCAATGTCGGGATGATCGCCGGGATATTCTTTGGCTTGATGTTTGGTTTTGGCGGGATTGGCGCGGCGCTGCTGGGCTATCTGGCGGATGCCCGCGGGATTGAGTTCGTGTATTTCCTGTGCTCGTTCCTGCCATTGCTGGGGGTGTTGGCGATCTTCCTGCCGAGAACCAGAAAGGCCTGAAGATCAAAAGATCGCAGCCTTCGGCAGCTCCTACTGATGTGAGGTGTACACCCTCTAGGAGCTGCCGGAGGCTGCGATCTTCGAATAATCTGACAGGTACAAAAAAGCCGCGTATTGAACGCGGCTTCTTCTTGAGCGGGGAGTCTTACACGTTGAAACGGAAGTGCATCACGTCGCCGTCTTTAACAATGTAGTCCTTGCCTTCCAGGCGCCATTTGCCGGCTTCCTTGGCACCGGCTTCGCCCTTGTACTGGATGAAGTCGTCATAGGCGATGACTTCGGCGCGGATGAAGCCTTTTTCGAAGTCGGTGTGGATCACGCCAGCGGCTTGTGGTGCGGTCGCACCGACGCGTACGGTCCAGGCGCGGACTTCTTCAACGCCGGCGGTGAAGTAGGTCTGCAGGTGCAGCATTTCGTATCCGGCGCGAATCACTCGGTTCAGGCCAGGCTCTTCCAGGCCCAGGGCCTCAAGGAACATGTCCTTCTCTTCGCCGTCTTCAAGCTCGGCGATTTCGGCTTCGATCTTGTTGCAGACCGGAACCACCATGGCGCCTTCTTCTTCGGCGATGGCCTTGACGATGTCCAGCAGCGGGTTGTTCTCGAAACCGTCTTCAGCGACGTTGGCGATGTACATGACCGGCTTGGTGGTCAGCAGGTGGAAGCCACGAATCACCGCCTTGTCGTCGGCACCCATGCTCTTCATCAGGGTCCGTGCAGGCTTGCCCAGGGTGAAGTGAGCGATCAGTTGCTCAAGCAATGCCTTTTGAACCACGGCGTCCTTGTCGCCGCCCTTGGCGTTGCGCGCGACTTTCTGCAGTTGCTTCTCGCAGCTGTCGAGGTCGGCGAAGATCAGTTCCAGGTCGATGATCTCGATGTCGCGTTTCGGGTCGACGCTGTTGGAAACGTGAATCACGTTCTCGTCTTCGAAGCAGCGGACCACGTGGGCGATCGCATCGGTTTCACGGATGTTGGCCAGGAACTTGTTGCCCAGGCCTTCACCTTTCGACGCGCCGGCCACCAGGCCTGCGATGTCGACGAACTCCATGGTGGTCGGCAGGATACGCTTCGGATTAACGATGGCAGCCAAAGCTTCCAGGCGCGCATCCGGCATCGGCACGATCCCTGTGTTCGGTTCGATGGTGCAGAAGGGGAAGTTCTCGGCCGCGATCCCGGATTTGGTCAGGGCGTTGAACAGGGTGGACTTGCCGACGTTAGGCAGGCCGACGATGCCGCAATTGAATCCCATGGTGTTTCCCCTCGGGTAAAAGTCAGGCCTTCTGGCTGTGCAGGTTTTTCATCGCGCGGTTCCATTCACCGGCGAGGATATCCGGCAGCACGCCGAGGGCAAAGTCGATGCTGGCATCGAGTTTTTCCTGTTCGGCGCGTGGCGCACGACCCAGGACGAAGTTTGAAACCATACTGGCTACGCCCGGGTGGCCAATGCCAAGCCGCAAGCGGTAGAAGGTATTCTGATTGCCCAGTTGCGCAATGATGTCGCGCAACCCGTTGTGACCGCCATGGCCGCCGCCCTGCTTGAGCTTGGCAACGCCCGGAGGCAGGTCGAGTTCGTCATGCGCCACCAGGATTTCTTCGGGCTTGATGCGGAAGAATCCTGCGAGTGCCGCCACGGCCTGGCCGCTGCGGTTCATGTAGGTGGTGGGGATCAGCAGACGAACATCCTGACCCTGATGCGAATAGCGCCCGGTCAGGCCGAAATATTTGCGGTCCGCCACAAGGTTCACGCCTTGTGCGTTCGCGATGCGCTCAACAAAAAGGGCCCCTGCGTTATGCCGGGTCTGTTCGTATTCAGCGCCTGGATTTCCCAGGCCAACGATCAGTTTTATGGCAGTCACGATAGGGGCCCTTCCTTGGAGTGGTGGTTAACATCGCCGAGTGCGGCGAAAGTGGACGACAAGTGCTCATTTACCATTATGTAAACTCCGCGTTCTCGCCCGCTTTCTCGCTACGTACTAGTCCGCGATGTTACCGGTCACTCCGGCGAACAGAGTGAAATTACTCTGCAGCGCCTTCTTCAGCAGCGTCTTCTTCTGGAGCAACACGTGGAGCGTGAACGTTGGCAACAGCCTTGTCGTCACCGTGTGCCAGAGCAACAAACTCAACGCCTTTAGGGGCTTTGAGGTCGGACATGTGAATGATGTCGCCGATTTCAGCGTTCGACAGGTCGACTTCGATGAACTCAGGCAGGTCCTTCGGCAGGCAGGTCACTTCGATTTCGGAAGTAACGTGCGAAACTTCGCCGCCTTTCTTGATCGGAGCTTCTTCGCCAACGAAGTGTACAGGCACGACAGCGGTCAGTTTCTGGCCAGCTACAACGCGTACGAAGTCAGCGTGCATCACGTGGCCTTTGGCCGGGTGACGCTGCAGAGCCTTGATGATCACGTTTTGCTTGGTGCCGCCAACGTTCAGTTCGATGATGTGGCTGTAAGCCGCATCGTTTTCGAGCAGTTTGGCAACTTCTTTAGCCAGCATGCTGATGGATTCAGGGGCTTTTTCGCCACCGTAAACTACAGCAGGTACCAGGCTTGCGAGACGACGCAGGCGGCGGCTCGCACCTTTCCCCAGGTCGGAACGCACTTCAGCATTCAGGGTAAATTCGTTCATGTTGTATCTCCAAAATAACCACATTCGCCCTAGCGTTTGCGACCAGCGCTAAAGGCGATATGGGCAAAAAAGCCCCGCCCCGACAGGAATGCCGGGGCGGGGCGCTTTTCGTCAACGAGATGTTCCAGAAGGGCAGGGCCCTTAACGGAACATCGCGCTGATCGATTCTTCATTGCTGATGCGGCGGACCGCTTCAGCAACCACCGGCGCGATATCCAGTTGACGGATACGCGAGCAGGCTTGAGCAGCAGCGGACAACGGGATGGTGTTGGTCACCACCAGTTCGTCCAGCATGGAATTCTCAATGTTTTCGATCGCCCGACCGGACAGCACAGGGTGTGTGCAGTAGGCGAAAACCTTGGCAGCGCCATGCTCTTTCAGGGCCTTGGCCGCGTGGCACAGGGTGCCGGCGGTATCGACCATGTCATCGACCAGAATACAGGTACGCCCTTCGACATCACCGATGATATGCATCACTTCAGAGTGATTGGCTTTCTCACGGCGTTTGTCGATGATCCCGAGATCCACACCCAGAGATTTGGCAACGGCACGTGCACGCACGACGCCACCAATGTCCGGGGACACGATCATCAGGTTTTCGAAGCGCTGATCTTCAATGTCATCCACCAGAACCGGGGAGCCGTAGATGTTATCTACCGGAATATCGAAGAAACCCTGGATTTGGTCAGCATGCAAATCAACCGTGAGAACACGGTCGATGCCGACTACGGTAAGCATGTCAGCTACGACTTTCGCGCTGATAGCCACACGTGCGGAACGCGGACGGCGATCCTGACGGGCATAACCAAAGTAAGGAATTACAGCAGTGATACGAGTAGCCGAGGAGCGGCGGAAGGCGTCAGCCATCACTACCAGTTCCATCAGGTTATCGTTGGTCGGAGCGCAAGTCGGCTGAATAATGAAGACATCTTTACCGCGGACGTTTTCATTGATCTCGGCAGTAATTTCGCCGTCGGAGAACTTACCGACAGAGATGTCACCGAGAGGGATATGCAGCTGACGTACGACACGCCGAGCCAGATCGGGGTTGGCATTCCCCGTAAAGACCATCATCTTGGACACGCGCAGTACCTAGAGGCTGAGGGTAACCTGGATGAGTATAGAAAATGGCAGGGGCGGCTGGATTCGAACCAACGCATGGCAGGATCAAAACCTGCTGCCTTACCGCTTGGCGACGCCCCTGTATCTGTTGCAACGAGTACCCAGTACTCGGTTCCTTTAGAGCAGACTCTGCAGCTTGCGATGCAACATCGAAACGTTGCTTCCTTTTGCTACAAACCCTGTAAGGGTCTCTGTAAGAAGGGCCGAGACTTTATCAGCTTCAGCTTTGCTTGGGAAGCCCCCAAACACACAACTTCCAGTTCCGGTGAGTTTTGCTTCGGTAAATTTACCTAACAAATTCAATGCGTTACGTACATCTGGATAACGCCTTGCTACTACCGGCAAGCAGTCATTTCGACTGTTTCCCTTGGGAACGGGGCGCACTTTAATGGGAGGAGTGTTACGTGTCAACAGCGGATCAGAAAAAATTTCTGCTGTACTTACAGATACTTGCGGTACCAGTACGAGATACCACGGTTCTTCGGGGTCTACAGGGGTGAGTTTCTCCCCCACGCCCTCGGCAAAAGCGGCATGGCCACGCACGAAAACCGGGACGTCTGCGCCCAGTGTCAGGCCGAGTGCGGCCAGGCGATCTGCGTCCCAGCCCAGTTGCCAGAGATGGTTCAGGCCGAGCAGGGTGGTGGCAGCATTGGAGCTGCCGCCACCGATGCCGCCGCCCATGGGCAGGACTTTATCGATCCAGATGTCGATCCCGAGCGGGCAGCCGGATTGCTCCTGCAGTTGTCTTGCAGCGCGAACGATCAGATTGCTGTCGTGAGGGACGCCGTCGAATTCGGTGTGCAAACGGATCACGCCGTCATCGCGAACGGCGAAGGTGATCTCGTCACCGTAATCCAGGAACTGAAAAATCGTCTGCAGCTCGTGATAACCGTCTTCGCGGCGACCAAGGATGTGCAGCATCAGGTTGAGCTTGGCCGGTGAGGGCAGCGTCAGGCGCGCAGCAGTCATGTTCACTGCCCCAGTTTGCGTGGTTGCCATTCCTTGATCACCAGCGTGACGTCAAGGTCGGTACCGTGCAGCTTGATGCGCTCGGGCAGCCAGAAACCGTTCTGCTCGGCATAACTCAGATATTCAACCTGCCAGCCATCCTGGTCGAGATTGGCCAGGCGGCTATCGGCGTCCAGGGTCAGGCGGCTTTTGCTGTCGGGAGCCGGGAGTCCGCGCACCCACCAGGCCAGGTTGGACACCGGCAATTTCCAGCCCAGCTGTTCTTCGAGAAGGATTTCCGGGTTCGGCGCGTCATAACGACCCTGGTTGGCGACTTCCAGCGACACCTTGCCGGGGCGACCGGTCAGGCGTGCAGCGCCCCGACCCAGGGGGCCAGACAGACGGATGTCGTAGTAATCCTGGCGTTGCAGCCAGAACAGGGTGCCGCTGCCCGAATCCTTGGGTGCGCGAATGCCGATCTTGCCGTTGATCTGCCAGCCATCCAGTCCCGTGAGCTGCTGTTTGTGCTCACGCCATTGGGCGGAATTACCGTGACCTTCGACGGATTCGCGAGCGCCGAAGCCCGCGCAACCGGCGAGCAGGGCGATGAAGCTGAAAACGATGAAATGGCGCAAAAACATAATCTTAAAGAGTCTCTGATCCGGTCAGGCGCTTGATGGTGCCGCGCAGTAGTGGGCTGTCGGGCTGATCCTTGAGGAATTTGCCCCAGATTTGCTTCGCTTCACGCTGTTTGCCGTTCGCCCAAAGGACTTCGCCCAGGTGAGCAGCGACTTCCTGGTCGGGAAAGCGCTCCAGGGCCTTGCGCAAATAGCGCTCGGCCTCGTCCAGATTGCCCAGCCGGTAGTTGACCCAGCCGAGGCTGTCGAGAACCGCCGGGTCCTCCGGGTTGATCTGGTGCGCCTGTTCGATCAGGGCCTTGGCTTCGGCGTATCGCGTTGTACGGTCAGACAGGGTGTAGCCGAGGGCGTTCAACGCCATCGCATTGTCCGGGTCGCGCTTGATGATCAGGCGCAGGTCTTTTTCCATTTGCGCCAGATCATTGCGTTTTTCCGCCTGCATGGCGCGGGTGTACAGCAGGTTCAGGTCGTCCGGGTATTGCTGCAACGATTTTTCGAGAACAGCCCAGGCCTTGTCCTGTTGCTTGTTGGCGGACAGGGTTTCGGCCTCGATCAGGTACAGCTGGATGGCGTAATCGGGCTGTTCGTCTCGCTGAGCGGCCAGGCGACTCTGGGCTTCGGCAGTCTTGCCGTTGTTCATCAGGATATCCGCCTGGCGCAATTGTGCCGGCAGGTAATCATTGCCCGGCCCTACCTGTGCATATTCGGCCAGGGCGCCCTGTGGATCGTTGCGCTCTTCAGCGATACGTCCTAGGTTCAGGTGCGCCGAGTCGACATGGCTGTCCCGGGCAATGAGGTCTTCGAGGTAGCCCTTGGCCTCTTCCCAGGCCTTGGCTTCCAGGCAAACCAATGCCAGCGAATAGCGCAGTTCGTCGTCTTCAGGGTATTGCTGGACCAGGCTGGAGAACTCGACCTTTGCGTCTTCCATGCGGTCCTGTTCCACCAGCATGCGTGCGTAGGTCAGGCGCAGGCGTTTGTCGTCGGGGTATTGCTTGATGCTTTTGCGCAGCAGCGGCAGGGCCTCGTCACCACGATCGAGGGACTGCAACAGGCGCGCCCGCAGCAGGATCGGGGCGATTTCGCCATCTTCCGGCGGATGGTCTTCGAGCAGGGACAAGGCGCCCTTGGCATCGCCGTCCTGTTGCAGCAACAGGGCCTTGCCGAAAATCAGCTGGCCGTTGTCGGGATGGCGTTGCAGCAAGCGGTCAAAACTTTGCATCAAACCGTTGCGCGTGTCCTGGTCGGTGTCGGCAGCGGACAGGGCGAGGAAGTCGAAGTGGGTGTCGCCTTTGCCTTGCAGGACCTTCTCCATGTACACCATGGAGTCGTCATAGCGCCCGGCACGAGCCAGTTGCACGGCAGCAGCCCGTTGCGCCTCGAGGTCGTCCGGGGCGTTTTTTGCCCAGATGAGCGCGGTGTCCAGGGCGGCCTGGTCGGCGCCCAGGTACTCGGCAATCCGGAACGCCCGCTCGGAGATCCCCGGATCCTGGGTGTTGATGGCCTGGGTCACGTAGTTGTCCAGGGCAATGTCGAAACGATTGCGCTGGCCAGCCAGTTCCGCGCTCAACAGGCTGAAGACGGTTTCTTCGCTGAAGGAGCTGTAGACCATGGGCTTTTCAGGGGCCGGAGTGCTGTCTTCGACCGGCGACGGATCGTCCGGAGACACGGGCGCCATGGCCTGGCAGCCGCTGAGGAAGACAAAAGCAAGGAGCAACGCGGAGGATCTATTCATATAGGAAGAGGACGACTAACCTGCGGTCGGATCATCATGACACAAGCCTTCGGCCAAACATAACCGAGTCTCGAAGGATGACTTTACAGAGTCAGGTGGTCAGGACGATCGTAGAAGCTGCAGCAGGCTGCGATCTTTTGATCTTGCCCTTACCGCACCTTTAAAATCTCAAAAGATCGCAGCCTTCGGCAGCTCCTACAGGGGCGATAGATATCGAGTAGTTGTTCTGAATCTGTCGAAGTAGGACAATTGCCGGCTTCACGTCACTATCAGCGACCTTGAATGGCCTTCCTTGCACTCGGTATTAACCACAAGACTGCTTCAGTAGACGTCCGCGAGCGCGTGGCCTTTTCCCCTGAGCAGCTGGTAGAGGCTTTGCAGCAGCTCTGCCGACTGACCGACAGCCGCGAAGCCGCGATCCTTTCCACCTGCAATCGCAGCGAACTCTATATAGAGCAGGATCACCTTTCGGCTGACATCGTGTTGCGCTGGCTGGCCGATTATCACCATTTGAGCATCGAAGAGCTGCGCGCCAGCAGTTATGTGCACGAAGATGATGCGGCAGTTCGTCACATGATGCGAGTCGCCTCCGGGCTCGACTCGCTGGTGTTGGGCGAACCGCAGATTCTCGGCCAGATGAAATCGGCCTACGCGGTAGCCCGGGAAGCCGGGACAATCGGGCCGCTGCTCGGGCGACTGTTCCAGGCTACGTTCAATGCGGCCAAGCAGGTGCGCACCGACACTGCCATCGGCGAGAACCCGGTGTCGGTGGCCTTTGCCGCAGTCAGCCTGGCGAAACAGATTTTCAGCGACTTGCAGCGCAGCCAGGCTTTGCTGATTGGCGCCGGCGAGACCATTACCCTGGTCGCCCGTCATCTGCACGAACTCGGGGTCAAGCGTATCGTGGTCGCCAACCGCACGCTGGAGCGCGCCAGCATCCTGGCCGAGCAGTTTGGCGCGCATGCGGTATTGCTGTCGGATATCCCGGCCGAACTGGTGCGCAGTGACATCGTCATCAGCTCCACCGCCAGCCAGTTACCGATCCTCGGCAAGGGCGCGGTGGAAAGCGCCCTGAAGCTGCGCAAGCACAAGCCGATCTTCATGGTGGACATCGCCGTTCCCCGGGATATCGAGCCGGAAGTTGGCGAACTCGAAGACGTCTACCTCTATAGCGTCGACGACCTGCACGAAGTGGTCGCGGAAAACCTCAAGAGTCGTCAAGGTGCGGCGCAGGCGGCGGAAGAGATGGTCTCCATCGGCGCCGAAGATTTCATGGTGCGCCTGCGTGAACTGGCCGCGGTGGACGTGCTCAAGGCCTATCGTCAGCAAAGCGAACGCCTGCGGGACGAAGAATTGCAGAAGGCCCAGCGCATGCTGGCCAATGGCGGCAGCGCCGAAGAGGTGTTGATCCAACTGGCACGCGGCCTGACCAACAAACTCCTGCACGCCCCGAGCGTGCAGTTGAAAAAGCTCTCTGCCGAAGGTCGCCTCGATGCGCTGGCCATGGCCCAGGAACTCTTTGCCCTCGGTGAGGGCTCATCGGATAGCTTTTCGGATAAGAAACCGCAATGAAAGCTTCACTGCTCAATAAGCTGGACATCCTCCAGGACCGTTTCGAGGAACTGACCGCCTTGCTTGGCGACGGCGAAGTCATTTCCGACCAGACCAAATTCCGTACTTATTCCAAGGAATACGCGGAAGTCGAACCTATCGTGCAAACCTATAAGCAGTTGCTCAAGGTTCAGGGTGATCTGGAAGGCGCCCAGGCGCTGCTCAAGGACAGCGACCCGGACATGCGCGAAATGGCCGTGGAAGAAGTCCGCGAAGCCAAGGAGCAACTGCTCGAAATCGAAGCCAGCCTGCAACGTATGCTGCTGCCCAAGGACCCGAACGACGGCCGCAACGTGTTTCTCGAAATCCGCGCCGGCACTGGCGGTGATGAGGCGGCCATTTTTTCCGGCGACCTGTTTCGCATGTATTCGCGCTACGCCGAGCGCCGTGGCTGGCGGGTGGAGATCCTCTCGGAGAACATCGGCGAACACGGCGGCTATAAAGAAGTGATCGCCCGCGTCGAGGGCGACAACGTCTACGGCAAGCTCAAGTTCGAATCCGGCGTGCACCGGGTGCAGCGGGTTCCTGCCACCGAATCCCAGGGTCGTATCCACACTTCGGCCTGCACGGTGGCGGTATTGCCCGAGCCGGACGAGCAGGAAGCGATCGAGATCAACCCGGCGGATTTGCGGGTCGATACCTATCGCTCCTCAGGCGCCGGTGGCCAGCACGTCAACAAGACCGACTCGGCGATCCGCATCACTCACTTGCCGTCGGGCATCGTGGTCGAGTGCCAGGAAGAGCGTTCCCAGCACAAGAACCGTGCGCGCGCCATGTCCTGGCTGTCGGCCAAGCTGAACGACCAGCAGACCAGTGCCGCCGCCAATGCCATCGCCAGCGAGCGCAAGCTGCTGGTGGGCTCGGGCGATCGCTCGGAACGGATTCGCACCTACAATTTTGCCCAGGGCCGGGTCACCGACCACCGGGTCAACCTGACGCTGTATTCCCTCGATGAAATTCTCACCGGTGGCGTCGATGCGGTAATCGAGCCGTTGCTGGCCGAGTACCAGGCTGATCAATTGGCAGCGATAGGTGAGTAAATGACGATCATTGCCAGCCTGCTACGCGCCGCCGATCTACCGGACTCGCCCACCGCGCGCCTGGACGCAGAGTTGCTGCTGGCTGCGGCCCTGGGCAAGTCCCGGAGCTTTTTGCACACCTGGCCGGAGCGCATCGTACCAAGTGAAGCGGCGCTCAAATTTGCCGGGTACCTGCAGCGCCGTCGTGGCGGCGAGCCGGTGGCCTATATTCTTGGCCAACAGGGTTTCTGGAAGCTCGACCTGGAAGTCGCACCGCACACCCTGATCCCGCGCCCGGACACCGAGCTGCTGGTAGAGGCCGCGCTGGAGTTGTTGCCGGTCGCCCCTGCCAGGGTGCTCGACCTGGGCACCGGCAGCGGCGCAATTGCCCTGGCCCTGGCCAGCGAGCGCCCGGCGTGGCAAGTCACCGCCGTGGATCGCGTGCAGGAAGCCGTCGCGCTGGCCGAGCGCAATCGCCAGCGCCTGCACCTGCACAACGCCACCGTGCTGAGCAGTCATTGGTTCAGTGCGTTGCAAGGTCAGCGCTTCGAGCTGATCATTAGCAACCCGCCTTATATCGCCAGCGCCGATCCGCACCTGGCCGAGGGCGATGTGCGCTTCGAGCCTGCCAGTGCGTTGGTCGCCGGCATCGATGGTCTCGACGATCTGCGCCTGATCGTCGACCAGGCCCCGAACCACCTCGATGCCGGTGGCTGGCTGATGCTCGAACACGGTTACGATCAGGCTCTCGCCGTGCGCGATTTGCTGATGACCCGTGGCTTTGAAGAAGTCCACAGCCGCACCGACCTGGGCGGCCACGAACGTATCAGCCTTGGACGCCTGCCGTGCTGAATGATCAGGAATTGTTGCGCTACAGTCGGCAGATTCTGCTGCAGCACGTCGATATCGATGGCCAATTGCGGCTCAAAGCCAGCCGGGCGCTGATCATCGGCCTGGGCGGTCTCGGCTCGCCGGTAGCCCTTTACCTGGCGGCGGCGGGCGTGGGCGAATTGCACTTGGCGGACTTCGACAGCGTCGACCTGACCAACCTGCAGCGTCAGGTTATCCACGACACAGACAGCGTCGGCGTGAGCAAGGTCGACTCGGCGATCCGCCGACTGAGCGCGATCAATCCCGAAATCCAGCTCAAAGCCCTGCGCACCGCCCTCGACGAAGATTCCCTGGCCGCCGCAGTGGCTGCGGTGGACCTGGTGCTAGACTGCTCGGACAATTTTTCCACCCGCGAAGCCGTCAATGCCGCCTCCGTACTGGCTGGCAAACCCCTGGTGAGCGGCGCCGCCATTCGCCTCGAAGGACAATTGTCGGTGTTCGACCCAAGACGTCCGGACAGTCCCTGCTACCACTGCTTGTATGGCCACGGCAGCGAAGCCGAACTGACGTGCAGCGAAGCCGGGGTCATCGGCCCTCTGGTGGGCCTGGTCGGCAGCCTGCAAGCACTCGAAGCGCTCAAGCTGCTGGCCGGGTTCGGCGAACCGCTGGTGGGGCGACTGTTGCTGATCGATGCCCTGGGCGCGCGCTTTCGTGAACTTCGGGTCAAGCGCGATCCGGGCTGCGCGGTCTGTGGTCCTGCCCGTGCGTGAGGCGCCGATTGGCGTATTCGATTCCGGTGTCGGCGGGCTATCGGTACTGGCCGAGATCCAGCGCCTGTTGCCCGACGAGACTCTGCTGTACGTTGCCGATTGCGGCAACGTCCCCTATGGCGAGAAATCGCCGGAGTTCATCCGTGCGCGCTGCAGCGTCATGGCGCGCTTTTTTCAGCAACAGGGCGCCAAGGCGCTGGTGCTGGCCTGCAATACCGCCACGGTGGCAGGCGTGGCCGATTTGCGCCGTGACTACCCTCAGTGGCCCATCGTCGGCATGGAGCCCGCAGTAAAGCCCGCAGCGGCCGCGACCCGCAGTGGTGTGGTCGGTGTACTCGCCACTACCGGTACGTTGCAAAGCGCCAAATTCGCCGCGCTGCTCGACCGTTTTGCCACCGACGTACGAGTGATCACCCAGCCATGCCCGGGCCTGGTGGAGCTGATTGAGGACGGCGACCTGCACAGCCCGGTGCTGTGCAAGCTGTTACTCGGCTACGTGCAGCCCTTGCTCGACGCCGGCTGCGACACGATCATTCTTGGCTGCACCCACTATCCCTTCCTCAAGCCGCTGCTCAAGCAGATGATCCCGGCGCACATCAGCTTGATCGATACCGGGGCTGCAGTAGCACGCCAGCTTCAGCGTTTGTTGGCCGAACGCGAGCTGCTTGCCGCAGGCCCGGCGCGGGCTGCGCAGTTCTGGACCAGCGCCAATCCACAGCATTTCAGTAATATCTTGCCATTACTCTGGAATTCCCCCGGCGTAGTGCGTAGTTTCGACTTGTAAAAAAAATGTGAAATGTATCGGAATAGTCTGAACTTCTGAGTAGGCGCAGACTTCTATAGCTGTGATTAATGGCGACACCAAAAAAACCATACGAATTCGTTCGGAAAAGGATGTTTCTAGTGAAGCGACTATTCTGCTTGGCTGCGCTTGCGGCCACACTATTGGGGCACAGTTTTACCGCACAGGCGGCAGGCGTGGAGTTCGGGGTCGGAGCGACCAGCGATTCAACCATGACCTATCGGCTGGGCATGCAGTTTGATTGGGACAAGAGCTGGTGGCAGACCGACGTTGGTCGACTCACCGGTTTCTGGAGCGGCGCGTATACCTACTGGGAGGGTGACAAGACTTCCAGTAACAACAGCCTGTCGTTTGCACCCGTGTTCGTCTACGAGTTTGCCGGCCAGAACGTCAAGCCGTACATCGAAGCCGGGGTAGGTGTGGCGTTTTTCTCCGACACCCAGCTTGAAGACAACAACATTGGCCAGTCCTTCCAGTTCGAAGACCGCATCGGTTTCGGCCTGCGCTTCACGGGCGGTCATGAGGTCGGGATTCGTGCCACGCACTATTCCAATGCCGGCCTGAGCAGCCATAACGACGGTGTCGAAAGCTACGCCCTGCATTACACGATGCCCCTGTAACGGCGGGATTAATTCATGCGGGAACGGGCTTGCCGGTTCCCGCATGAATCTGCGTTCAACGATACGCCGTGGTAATGCCCCGGCGTTCCTCGATGCACTCCGGTGCCCCCATCTCGAATTCCCGGCAGATCAACGGACGCTTCTCGTAGATCGTGCACATCATGGTGTTGCGATCCAGCGCCGCACACCAGCCGTCATCCAGACGCAGCATGACTTCCCCACCCCAATCATCGGTGTCGATAAAGCGCTCGGGCACGCCCGTGTCGGTAATCAGCATGACTTCGAGCTGGCAGCAGCAGGCTGCGCAAGTCGAGCAGGTGACCGCAGGCTCGGCAACGGGTGTGAGGGGAATGGTTTTCATGGTGCGCAGTGTAAGGCAGTGGGCTGCACGAGTGTGAAAGCCCTGACAGACGTTTAGTGTGGAGTGTTCGACGCCAGCCGTCGGGCCATGAAATGCAGTGCCGGAAACAGCAGCGCCCAGAGCAGGCCGATGCCCACCAGTGTCGGCCAGGGTCCATAGGGAAACTGCACGCCGGCCAGTTGGCTGCCGGCGTAATACGACAGCGGCCCGCCAAGGCCGCCCAGAATGCTGGCAAGCCACCACGGTTTGGCACTCCAGGCCAGGCAGTGGCGCAAGGTCGTGGCCAGCAGTGCCCAGAGCAACATCAGCCACAGGGGTATCAATGGCGCGACGTCGGTGAAGTCGAACACCCCCAGCCAGCGCAGTGTGCTGTCCACTGTAGTCCCCAGCAGGACCACACTGAGAATCAAGCGACCTTCATCGCTCCAGCGACTTATCCACAGCAGATGGATCACCAATGCCGCCAGTGGCACCAGTAACCACAAACTGTCGCCACCCATTACGCAAGCGAACCAGCCCATCTGGAAGAGCACGGCATTGGCAAAGCGCTCACGCATGAAATCGACCCAGCAGCGGCTCAGTGATTGCCGCCGGTTTGGCCAGCAGCATTTGCGCGGTACCGATGGTGCGTTCCAGGAAACCACCTTCGCAGTAGCACAGGTAGAACTCCCACAGCCGCAGGAAGTGATCGTCGTAACCCATTTCGCTCAGGCGGTTGTGCGCCCGACGAAAATTCTCGTGCCACAGGCGCAGTGTCTTGGCGTAGTGCAGGCCGAAGTCTTCCATGTGCAGCAGGTTCATGTCGGTGTCGCGGCTGACGATTTCGAGCATTTTCTGCACGCAGGGCAGGGCGCCTCCGGGGAAAATGTAGCGCTGGATGAAGTCGACGTTGCTCTTGGCCTGCTCGTAGCGCTGGTCGCGAATGGTGATGGCTTGCAACAGCATCAGGCCGTTGCTCTTGAGCAACTGCGCACATTGCTTGAAGTAAGTCGGTAGAAAGCGGTGGCCGACGGCTTCGATCATTTCTATCGACACCAGCTTGTCGTACTGGCCAGTGAGGTCGCGGTAGTCCGACAGCAGCAGCGTGACCTGATCTTGCAGCCCGAGCGCCTCGATCCGTTGCGCGGTAAATGCAAACTGCTCTTTGGACAGTGTGGTGGTGGTGACCTTGCAGCCATATTGCTGCGCTGCGTACAGCGCCATGCTGCCCCAGCCCTTACCAATCTCCAGCAGGTGATCGGTCGGCTTGAGCGCAAGCTTCTGGCAGATTCGTTCCAGCTTGTTCAACTGCGCCTGCTCGAGAGTGTCCTCGGGCGTGAGGAACTGTGCCGCCGAATACATCATGGTCGGGTCGAGAAACTGTTCGAACAGCTCATTGCCCAGGTCGTAATGCGCGGCGATGTTCTTCTGCGAGCCCTTGCGCGTGTTGCGGTTGACCCAGTGCAAACCTCGCACCAGCGGCCGCCCCAGCTTTGCCAGGCCGCGTTCCAGGGCGTCCAGCACGTCAAGATTGCTGACGAAGACCCGCACGACGGCAGTCAGGTCCGGCGAACTCCAATAACCATGGATGAACGCTTCACCGGCGCCGATCGAGCCGTTGCTCGCCACCAGGCCCCAGGCCGCGGCGTCGAGAATGTGGATTTCACCGAGCAAATGGCTGCCTGGCGTGCCGAACATCTGACGCTCGCCGTCTTCAACGACCACCAGCTGTCCATGTTTGAGGTGCGCCAGTTGCCGCAGTACCCCGCGACGCAATAACAGGCCTGTGATGCCATTGGTATTGAACAACGGGGCCTTGGCCGAAACGCTAGAGGATTTCATGGCGGCAGTCCTTGGGGACAACAGTGGCGGTTTGAACGCTGCCATCGGCAGGTTGATGAGCAAAAACGGGGGTGCCCTTGAACAGCAGGCGTACGGCTTGCCCGTAGATTGCCAGGCAGGTTTTCCCGGTCATCCATGGAAAGCGACGCAAGTATCGGTGCAGGCTGGTGCGATCGAGGGCTTCGCGCTCCAGGTTGAGCGTGGCGTCGAACAGCTTCAGCTCGCCTTGCCAGTCCGCCATGTGCACGCCCAGTTTTGCTGCGGCAGGACTGAAGCTCATCCGGTACTCAAGGTCCCGGGGTAAAAAAGGCGATACATGAAAGGCCTTGGCCACCGCGAAATGCTGATGGAAATCCGCAAGGTTTTCCGGCGGTCTGGCCGGCAACACGTAGTGATAGCGTTCACGCCAGGGGGTATTGGTGATTTCGCAGAGAATCGCCGCCAGTTGGCCATCGGCTTCGTGGCAGTAGAAAAAACTGACCGGGTTGAACGCCAGGCCCCAACTGCGTACCTGGGTCAGCAGGCAGATCGACCCTTGCGGCTCATGGCCGATGGCCTGGCCGACCTGTTGGCGCACCGCGTCGATCAAGCGCATGCCGGTACCGGTAAAGGCCTTGAGATAATCACCTTCACGAAACGAGAAAGGCGCCAGGCGGCTGCGACCCGCCAGCGGCGACAGCGCGAGTACCGCGTCCTGCTCGTCGAGGTCCAGGTAGAGCAAGCCGATCCGGTAGCGAAATTGGTGCTGCCGCGGACTGAACCGTCGGTGAGCAATCCAGCCACTGTAGAGGGCGCTGTTCACAGGGTTTCACCCAACGCGCCAGCCACGCGCAGTGCGCTGACCACGCCATCTTCATGAAATCCGTTGCCCCAATAAGCCCCGCAGTACCAGGTATGGTTCGCACCGTTGAGCTCTTCCCAGCGAGCCTGGGCGGCGACCGCAGCCAGGCTGAACTGCGGATGGGCGTAAGTGTATTTGGCCAGTACCTTGAATGGGCTGATGCCGGCGCTCTGGTTCAGGCTGACGCAGAACCGGGTAGGGCTGTCGATGCCCTGCAGCAGGTTCATGTCGTAGGTGACGGCCGCTGACGTGTGCCCGGGCCCTCCAAGCCGATAATTCCAGGCCGCCTGGGCGAGTTCGCATTCGGGTAGCAGGCGAGTATCGGTGTGCAACACCACTTCGTTATCGGCGTAGGGCATTGCACCGAGGATCGATTGCTCGGCGGCACTCGGGGCGGACAGCAGTTTTAGCGCCTGATCGCTGTGACAGGCGAACACCACTTTATCAAAGCGCTCGACGCCGGCAGCACTGTGGATAACGACGCCGTCGGCGTCACGCTCGACTCGCGTGACCGCACAGTTGACGCGGATCCGGTCAGCCATCGGCGCGATCAAAGGTGCCACGTAGGCACTCGAGCCGCCCTCGATCACCTGCCACTGCGGGCGGTGAGTCACGGACAGCAGGCCGTGGTTCTTGAAAAACCGCACGAACGCCTGCAGTGGGAAAGCCAGCATGTCAGCCATGGACATCGACCAGATTGCCGAGCCCATGGGCACGATGTAATGCAGGATGAATCGTTCGCCGTATTTGCCGGCCTTGAGGTATTGATCCAGGGTGGTGTCAGCGCTGATCCGTTGTTCTTCCAGGTCGCGCAGCGCCTCTTTGTTGAAGCGCACAATGTCGCGCAACATGCCCCAGAACCCGGGGGACAGCAGGTTTCTGCGCTGGGCGAACAGGCTGTTGAAGTTGTTGCCGTTGTATTCCAGGCCGCTGTCCGGGTCCGTTACGGAAAAACTCATGGTGGTGGGTTTGAAGCGCACACCGAGCAAACCGAGCAAGCGAATGAAATTGGGGTAAGTCCAGTCGTTGAACACGATGAAACCCGTGTCCACGGCGTAATTGCGCCCATCCACGGTGACATCCACCGTGTGGGTATGCCCGCCGATCCAGTCGCTGGCTTCGAACAGGGTGATCTCGTGGCTGCGGTTGAGCAGGTGGGCGCTGGTCAGCCCCGAAATGCCGCTGCCAATGATGGCTATTTTCACGGGATGTCCTGTATCGGTGGATTGCTGCGCACCATGCGTTTGCCGATCGCCAGCTTGACGCAGTTGGGCATCTTCGACAGTGGCCACAGGGCCGCCATGAACAGCGCCGGGAAGGCGATTTCCAGTGGTCGGTTATTCAGCTTGGCGAAAATATGCCGGGCGGCTTTATCCACAGGCCAGCTGAGGGGCATCGGAAAATCGTTTTTGGCGGTCAGCGGTGTATCGACAAAGCCCGGGCTGACCACGGTGACTTCGATGCCTTCGCACGCCAGGTCGATGCGCAGGGATTCGAACATGTAGCGCAAACCCGCCTTCGATGCGCCGTAGGCCTCGGCCCGTGGCAGCGGCAGGTAGGTGACCGAACTGGCCACTCCCACCAGGTGCGGCGCGGTGCCCGCGCGCAACAGAGGCAGCGCGGCTTCAACGCAGTAGGCACTGGCGAGCAGGTTGGTGCGCACCACGTATTCGATGATCGAGGCATCGAACTGCTGGGCGTCGACATACTCGCAAGTGCCGGCATTGAGGATGACGGTGTCCAGCGACCCCCATTGCTCGGTGATCTGCTCGCCGATCTCGCGGACCGTCTGGCTGTTGGTCAGGTCGCCCGCCACGATCAGGACTTGACCGGGATACCGTTGCGCCAGCGCTTTCAACGGCGCCGTCGAGCGCGAGCTGACGGCCAGGTGCGCGCCAGTCTTGAGGATCTCCTCGGCCAATGCGGCGCCAATGCCGCTGCTGGCGCCGGTCAACCAATAACGGCGTGCAGGTGTAAGGCTCATCCCATTCTCCTTTGCAGCCCGGCGATCACCGGGCCCAGTGCAAACTGTGTGGCAAGGCTCACTGCTACATCATGCATGGCCGCCTCCTGCGTCCTGCCTCGACGGCAGGTTCTTGAATGCAGCCAGCGCCCGTTGGCGCGAGGTGCTCAAATTGACGATCGGCGATGGATAGTCGGCAACGCCGAACAGCCCACCAAGATCGGCCGGGTTGTGCACTTCCTTTTTATTCAACCCATTCAGTTCCGGTACCCACTGCTTGATGAACAGGCCTTCAGTGTCGAATTTTTCCGACTGGCTCAGCGGATTGAAGATGCGGAAATAGGGGGCGGAGTCGGTGCCGGTGGAGGAACTCCACTGCCAGCCACCGTTATTCGCCGCCAGGTCGCCGTCGATCAGATGGCGCATGAAGAAGCGCTCGCCTTCACGCCAGTCGATCAGCAAGTTCTTGGTCAGAAACATGGCCACTACCATGCGCAGCCGGTTGTGCATCCAGCCGGTTTCAAGCAACTGGCGCATGGCGGCATCTATGATCGGCAAACCGGTGCGTGCCTCCTGCCAGGCGAGTAGCTCTTCAGGCGCGTCGCGCCAGGCCAGGGCCTCGGTCTCCGGGCGGAACGCCCGGTGGCGAGAGACCCGCGGGTAGCCGACCAGAATATGTTTGTAGAACTCGCGCCACAGCAGTTCATTGATCCAGGTGACTGCCCCGACCTTGCCGCTCTCGAATTCGCCTTGATTGCTTTGCAGGGCCGCGTGCAGGCATTGGCGCGGGGAGATCACGCCGGCTGCCAGGTAGGCCGACAGCTGGCTGGTACCGGGTTTGGCAGGGAAGTCCCGCTCGCTTTTGTAGTAGTCGATCTGGGCATCGACGAAGGCGTCCAGGCGGCGCCGGGCTTCGGCTTCACCCGCCGGCCAAAACGAACGCAAGTGTTCGCCAGGCGCTTCGAAGCCTTCTACCTGGGCCGGGACTTTGTCGCTCTCGATGTCCAGCGCGGTTTGTGGCGCGGGTGCCGGTACTTGGCCCGGCAATGAGCGGTGCAGGCGTTCGTAGCAGACCTTGCGGAACTGGCTGAAGACCTGGAAGTAAGTACCGGTCTTGGTCAGCACGCTGCCTGGCTTGAAGAACAGTTGGTCGAGATAGCTATGCCAACCGATGTTTTTGGCCTCGAGCGCCTCGGCCACCGCAGCGTCTCGAGCGGTTTCGTTGACGCCGTACTCCTCGTTGACGTGTACCGCTTCGATCTGCAGTTGCTGGCACAGCTCGAGCAGCACTTGTGGCGCTTGATGCCAGTGGGTGGCGGTACGGATCAGCAGGGGTATGTTCAGTTCGCCCAGCGAGTGGCTGAGCACGGCCAGGTTGCGCAGCCAGAAATCCACCTTGCACGCGGCATCGTCGTGCTCCAGCCATTGCTGCGGGCTCAGCAGGTAGACGGCCACGCACGGGCCACGGCCAGCAGCGGCCGAGAGCGCAGTGTTGTCGTGCAGGCGCAGGTCGCTGCGCAGCCAGATCAGTTGCATGCGGGTGTCCGTTGAGCTCATCAGATGACCCCCCGCAGGACCAGTTCCTGGTGCGCCGACAAGGGATCTTCGGCCAGGAACAGCTCGGGAATACCGGAGGTTTTTGCGGACAACTCGACGTGGTGAATGCAGACGGTCGGTCCGGCAATCAATTTTGGGCAACCGATGCCATTCAAAAGTTTCGGTAGCTGACCCAGGTTCATCGCTTTACTGGAATACAGCAGCACGCCACGGGCTTGCAGGTGTTCAACCGCCAGGGCCAGCTCCCCGTTCGGTAGCGGCCAGTCGAACACTTCGACGGGGCAGTCGGCGCTGCTGATGAGCCAGGCGGTCAGCCACAGGTGCGGTTCCAGTGGCAGGTCTGACTGATTGACCAGCAGCACAGGTGCGCTGCGTAATTGCCGGTTGTTGTGGTAAATGCGCGCGCCGAACTTGCTGCGTAACCAGGAGTAAAGGAAACCTCGCTCCATCTGCGCGCCAAATTGGCCCTGCCAGCGTTGTTCCAGCTCCTTGAGCAGCGGCAGCAACAGCTGCTCGCACAAGGTTCGCGGTGGGTACAGCGCCATCGCCTGATTGACGGCGTCGTCGAGGGCACGTTCATTCAGTCCGGTGACTGCCAGCAGCAAGGTCTGGCGCAGCACATGCCAATCGTTTTCGATCGGTTCGCTGGTGACTTGTGGAGTGTCGAGCAATTGCTTGACCTGGCTGACAGCCACGCCACGATTGAGCCAGGTGAGGATGGTCAGGATACGTTGCACATGTTCAGCCGAGAACAGCCGATGCCCCTTGGGCGTGCGCTGCGGCACGATCAAACCGTAACGCCGTTCCCAGGCTCGCAAGGTCACGGCATTCACGCCGGTTTGCCGAGCCACTTCACGGATCGGCAGCCAGCCTTCGTCCAGGGCTTTCTTGAAATCGTCGCCGAGGTCTTCGCTGGCGCTGGTGTCGAGTGGGTTAGTCATTAAATCGCATTTCGCAGGCTGAGGTTTTCCGGGTGCGGTTGCAGGTAAACCTGTTGCGCGATGTAAGGGTCCGGGTGTTGGCGGAAGTGGTGCTTGAGCAGGGTCATGGGCACCACCAATGGCACGATGCCGTGGCGGTATTGGCCAATAACGTGCTGCATTTCCTGTTTGTCTTCGGCACTTATCGCCTGTTTGAGATAACCGCTGATGTGCTGCAAGACATTGCTGTGGGTGCGCCGCGTGGCGCATTTTTTCAAGGCTGCCATCAGCTCGCTGAAATAGCGCGGGCCGATGGTGTCGGGCTCTGTCTGACCCATGGTGCCCAGCAGGTTGCCCAGGGTTTTGTACTGCACCGGGTTATGAGCCATCAGCTGGTATTTGTAGCGTGAGTGGAATTCGGTGAGGCCGCGACGGCTCAGCCCTTCGCGCAGTAATTGTTGCCAGGCGCTATAGGCGAACACCCGAGTCAGGAAGTTTTCCCGCAGTACCGGATCGTTGAGCCGGCCGTCTTCTTCCACCGGCAAGTCCGGATGACGCTCGCAAAAGGCCTGGGCATAGATGCCGCGTCCGCCGCCGTCTACCGGTGCACCGTTGGCATGGTAGACCTTGACCCGGTCAAGGCCGCAGGAAGGCGACTTCTGCATGAAGATGTAGCCACAGATATCGCCCAGTTCAGCGGCCATTTGTTCGCCATAGGCGGCCAGCGGCTCAGTGACATTGAGGTCCGGGTTGACCGTGCCGACCGCTTGAGGATGTTCAGGGTCGCCAATCAGGCGAATCGGTTGGCGCGGGATACCCAGGCCTATCGCCACTTCAGGGCAGACCGGTACAAACTCGAAGTAATCGGTGAGAGTGCGACTGCACAGCCGCGATTCCTTGTGTCCGCCGTTGAAGCGAACTTCGGCGCCCATCAGGCAGGCGCTGATGGCAATTTTCGGTTTCACGGCGGAGTTGGACATCAGGGCACCTCGAATCCAGACCTGTACAAACCCGAAGATATGTACAACATGACTTCATCATAGATTCGAAGCTGTACAAGTCAAATCATTTGTACAGGTTTTGTGAGGAGCTTGTGCATGCCCTGCCGGCGGGGGTTGCCACGGGCGGCGTTTAGACTGCCAGGACTCTGCAGGAGCGAGCTTGATCACGAGGGTGGTGAACGAGGACGTGGGGAATCTGGATGAACGCGACGTCTGGGATTTCTTCGCGAGCAAGCTCGCGCCTGCCGGTGGTTAATTCCAGCCCAACTTCCAGGCGTCGCTGTTTTTCAGGGCTTGCCAATCCATGCGTTGATTGCGTTTGGTTAATACCGCCTGCAACTCAATTTCCAGCACCACACCTTCCTCATCACGGAACAGCTCGGTCACCATAAAGTGTTTTTCGCGGTGTTGCGGTTGGGCTGCTGTCCATTTCGACAGCAGCAGTTTACTTGGGTTGATGCGATTCATTGCAAGTGCTCGTGCAGACGACGGGCAGCTTCCTGGCCGCTGAGCCAGGCGCCTTCGACGCGGCCCGACAGGCACCAGTCGCCACAGGCATAGAGTCCCAGATCGGCGTCAGCCAGGGTGCCCCATTCATGGCTGCTGGCTGGACGGGCGTAGAGCCAGCGGTGGGCCAGGCTGAAGGTGGGCGCCGGCATGGCGCTGTGCAGCAATTCGGCGAATGCGCCGTGCAATTGTTCGATCACGGCTTCCTTGGGCAGGTCGATGTGTTGCCGGCTCCAGGCACTGGTCGCGTGCAGCACCCAAGTGTCGAGCGCGGTGTCACGCCCGGGTTTGCTGCGGTTGCGCGCCAGCCAGTCGAGCGGGCTGTCCTGCACGAAACAACCTTCCATAGGTGTGTCCAGCGGCTGGTCGAACGCCAGTGCGATGGCCCAGGTCGGGTCCATTTTTACCCCGGCGGCGGCACCGGCGAGCTTAGGCGCCGAGGCGAGCAAGGCAGTCGCCTGCGGGGCGGGGGTGGCAATGACCACGTGGCTGAATGGGCCATGGGTAAAGCCTTCGGCGTCCTGCAGGTGCCAGTGCTGTTCACCGCGGTAGACCTCGGTAATCCGGCAACCGAACTGCACTTCCAGGTCGCCCAGCAGGCCGCGAGTGATGGCGCTCATGCGCGGTGTGCCAACCCAACGGGTCTGTTCATCCGGCGAAAGGTTCAGTTGGCCACCGTGGAAGGTGTACAGCTGTGGCGTCCACTCGGCGACCCAACCCTGGGCTTGCCAGCGCTGCACTTCCGTGGAGAAGCGGCGGTCACGGGCAGTGAAATACTGCGCGCCCATGTCCAGAGCCCCCGCATCACTGCGCTTGCTCGACATGCGACCGCCACTGCCGCGGCTTTTATCGAAAAGTTGAACAACATGCCCGAGCTCTGTCAGGGCTTGGGCGGCGGAGAGCCCGGCGATGCCGGTGCCGATGATTGCGATAGGTACAGTCATAGGGGCCTCGTTTACCTTTCTGTACAGACTACGCCGTGGTTTAAACCTGTACAATATTGTTTTTTGGTATAACTTTTAGCGTTCTAGTTCTGACAGGTTGGCCTATTGTTTAAACAGACACTGCCCGATACCAAAGATCCCTGCTTATAAAAATAGACTAGTGAGCAGGATAAAAGGCCACGCGAGGAAGAAGTCATGCACATATTGCTGACCGGCGGTACTGGTTTGATAGGGCGCCAACTCTGCCAACACTGGTTGAGCCAGGGACACACGCTGACCGTCTGGAGCCGCCAACCGGAAAAGGTCGCGAAAATATGCGGCGCCCAGGTCCGTGGAATTGCCCGGCTGGAAGACCTCGGGCAGGCACCTTTGGATGCCATCATCAATCTGGCAGGCGCGCCCATTGCTGATCGACCCTGGACATCCAGACGCAAGGCACTGTTGTGGAGCAGCCGCATCACCCTGACCGAATCCTTGCTGGCCTGGCTGGAAACCCGTGAACAGAAACCGGCGCTGCTGATCTCCGGTTCTGCGGTCGGCTGGTATGGCGACGGAGGCGAGCGCGAGTTGACCGAGGAGTCGGCACCGGTGATTGACGATTTTGCCAGTCAGCTGTGCATCGCCTGGGAAGAAACTGCCCAGCGTGCCGAGGCCTTGGGCCTGCGCGTCATCCTGATCCGCACCGGGTTGGTGTTGTCGGCCGATGGCGGCTTTTTGTCGCGCCTGTTACTGCCTTTCAAACTCGCGATGGGCGGGCCTCTGGGTAATGGTCGGCAGTGGATGCCTTGGATCCATATCAAGGATCAGGTCGGCCTGATTGATTTTCTTCTGCACCAGAACACCACCAGCGGTCCTTATAATGCCTGCGCGCCGAAACCGGTGCGCAACAGCGAATTTGCCAAGACCCTGGGTGCGGTGCTGCATCGTCCAGCGTTCATGCCAATGCCGAGCCTGGCGTTGAAAGTGTGCCTGGGGGAAATGTCCCTGTTGTTGCTGGGTGGCCAGAAGGCCATGCCGGTCCGCTTGCTGGAAGCGGGTTTCACCTTCCAGTTCACCGATTTGCGTGCGGCTTTGGACGACTTGTCCAGCCGCCTTTGAAATAGGACGTTGCATGACCGATCACGCATTGCTTCTGGTCAACCTTGGCTCCCCGGCCTCCACTTCGGTGGCGGATGTGCGCAGTTACCTCAATCAATTTCTGATGGACCCGTATGTAATCGACTTGCCTTGGCCGGTGCGACGCCTGCTGGTCTCGCTGATCCTGATCAAGCGCCCGGAACAGTCGGCGCACGCCTACGCTTCGATCTGGTGGGAGGACGGCTCGCCGCTGGTGGTGCTCAGCCGTCGTCTGCAGCAGGCCATGACTGCGCACTGGACCCAGGGGCCGGTTGAGCTGGCCATGCGTTACGGCGAGCCGTCGATCGAGTCCAAACTGTTGCAGCTGGTTGCCCAGGGCCACAAGCGAATTACCCTCGCACCGCTGTATCCGCAGTTTGCCGATAGCACCGTGACCACGGTGATTGAAGAGGCGCGGCGGGTCGTGCGCGAGCACCAGCTGGATGTGCAGTTCTCGGTGCTGCAGCCTTTTTACGATCAGCCGGAGTACCTCGACGCGCTGGTTGCCAGTGCCAAGCCATACCTGGAGCAGGATTACGATCACCTGTTGTTGAGTTTTCACGGCTTGCCCGAGCGCCACCTGACCAAGCTGGATCCCACGGGGCAGCACTGTTTCAAGAATGAAGACTGCTGCAGAAACGCTTCGCCAGAAGTGTTGGCCACCTGTTATCGGGCCCAATGCCTGCGCAGCGCGTCGGAGTTCGCCAAACGGATGGGGCTGCCGGACGGCAAGTGGTCGGTGTCATTCCAGTCGCGCCTGGGTCGGGCGAAGTGGATCGAACCGTACACCGAAGCCCGCCTTGATGAGTTGGCCGGAATGGGGGTTAAGAAGGTGCTGGTGATGTGTCCGGCGTTTGTCGCCGATTGCATCGAGACCCTGGAAGAGATCGGCGACCGCGGGCTGGAGCAGTTCCGTGAAGCGGGGGGAGAGGAGTTGGTGTTGGTGCCGTGCCTGAACGATGACCCGCAGTGGGCTAAGGCGTTGAGCACGTTGTGCGAGCGAGCGCCTTTGGCGCTGTAAAAGCATCGCGGGCAAGCCTAGCTCCCACAGATTTCATGTCAGTGCGCATCCATGTGGTTCGACTGAGGATCTGTAGGGGCAAGGCTTGCCCGCGATGGCGATTTCAAACCTGGCTTACAGCAGAGGCTCATCCGCCTTTTTGTGCTTCCAGCTGTCATTCCCTGGCAGCAGCAAGTTAAGGGCAATGGCCACCACCGCGCACAGCGCAATGCCTTTGAGGCCGAAATCGTCCGGCCCTGTGCCAGTGCCGACCAGCACCCCGCCAATCCCGAATACCAGTGTGACCGACACAATCACCAGGTTGCGCGCTTCGCCCAGATCGATCTTGTGGCGAATCAACGTGTTCATCCCCACTGCCGCGATCGAGCCGAACAACAGGCAGAGAATCCCGCCCATCACCGGTACCGGAATGCTTTGCAGCAGCGCGCCGAATTTGCCGACGAACGCCAGGCTGATGGCGAAGACCGCCGCCCAGGTCATGATCTTCGGGTTGTAGTTCTTGGTCAGCATCACCGCGCCGGTCACTTCGGCATAAGTGGTGTTGGGCGGGCCGCCGAACAGGCCGGCTGCCGTGGTTGCAATGCCGTCACCCAGCAGGGTGCGATGCAGGCCCGGCTTCTTCAGGTAGTCACGACCAGTCACGCTGCCGACTGCAATGACACCGCCGATGTGTTCGATCGCTGGCGCCAGGGCCACCGGGACGATGAACAGGATCGCCTGCCAGTTGAACTCCGGTGCGGTGAAGTGCGGGATCGCGAACCAGGGCGCGGCAGCAATCTTTGCGGTGTCGACCACGCCGAAATAGAACGCCATGGCGAACCCCACCAGCACACCCGAGATGATCGGCACCAGGCGGAAAATGCCTTTGCCGAATACCGCCACGATCAGGGTGGTGAGCAGGGCGGGCATCGAGATCAGCATTGCCGTCTGGTAAGGAATCAGCTCGGCACCGTCGCCGGCCTTGCCCATCGCCATGTTGGCGGCAATCGGCGCCATGGCCAGGCCGATGGAGATGATCACCGGGCCAATCACCACCGGTGGGAGCAGGCGGTCAATGAAGCCGGTGCCCTTGATTTTCACGGCGAGGCCGAGGAAGGTGTAGACAAAACCTGCTGCCATCACGCCGCCCATGGTTGCCGCCAGGCCGAACTGGCCTTTGGCGAGAATGATCGGAGTGATGAAGGCAAAGCTTGACGCCAGGAATACCGGGACCTGACGACCGGTGACGATCTGGAACAGGATCGTCCCCAACCCTGCGGTGAACAGCGCCACGTTAGGGTCCAGACCCGTAATCAAAGGCATCAGAACCAGGGCGCCAAAGGCCACGAACAGCATCTGCGCGCCGGACAGCACCGTGCGCCAGAGCGGATCGTTGAACTCATCCTGCATGCTCAAGCGTCCTTCTGCTTGGTGCCAAAGATCTTGTCACCGGCATCGCCCAGGCCCGGGATGATGTAGCCGTGTTCGTTCAGTCTTTCGTCGATCGAAGCGGTGTAGATGGTCACGTCCGGGTGAGCCTTTTCCACAGCGGCAATGCCTTCGGGCGCCGCAACCAGCACCATGGCGCGAATGTCGCGGCAACCGGCTTTCTTCAGCAGGTCGATGGTCGCAACCATGGAACTGCCGGTGGCCAGCATCGGGTCTATGATCATCGCCAGACGCTCGTTGATCTCCGGAACCAGTTTTTCCAGGTAGGTGTGAGCCTGCAACGTCTGTTCGTTGCGGGCCACGCCCACGGCGCTGACCTTGGCGCCCGGGATCAGGCTGAGTACGCCTTCGAGCATACCGATGCCGGCGCGCAGGATCGGTACCACGGTGATTTTCTTGCCGGCGATTTTCTCGACCGACACGGTGCCGCACCAGCCTTCAATGTCGTAGGCTTCCAGGGGCAGGTCTTTGGTGGCTTCATAGGTCAGCAGGGCACCGACTTCCTGAGCGAGCTCGCGAAAGTTCTTGGTGCTGATGTCTGCACGGCGCATCAGGCCGAGTTTATGACGGATCAGCGGATGGCGGATCTCGAGGATGGGCATGGGAAAAGCTCCGGCGGCGGGCAAAAAAACCGGCTTAGATTAATCTATCCGAGGGTGTTGTCCTATAGACATAGAGTACGTTAGTCCACAAACGCTTGATCTGGCCTGGCTTGATGCGTACCTTTGCCCGCTTTTCCCGAATCCGCCACCCTTGGAGAGCGCCATGTCCGCTGATCTCGAGCATATCCGTCAAATCATGCGAGAGGCTGACTGCCTGTACACCGAAGCTGAAGTCGAGGCGGCCATCGCCCGCGTCGGTGCGCACATCAACGAGCAACTGGCTGAAAGCAATCCTGTGGTGTTTTGCGTGATGAACGGCGGCCTGATTTTCGCCGGCAAGCTGCTCACTCACTTGCAGTTCCCGCTGGAAGCGTCCTACCTGCACGCCACCCGTTATCGCAACGAAACCAGCGGCGGCGATCTGTTCTGGAAAGCCAAGCCGGAAGTGTCGTTCATCGACCGTGACGTGCTGATCATCGACGACATCCTCGATGAAGGTCATACCCTGGGAGCGATCATCGACTTCTGCAAGCACGCCGGTGCGCGCAAGGTGCACACCGCCGTGCTGATCGACAAGGACCACGACCGCAAGGCCCGCCCGGACCTCAAGGCCGATTTCGTCGGCCTGCCGTGCATCGACCGCTACATCTTCGGTTACGGCATGGACTACAAGGGTTACTGGCGCAACGCCAATGGGATTTTTGCCGTCAAGGGGATGTAAGCAATGACCACGCCGAGCTTTCTTGATAACACGCTGTTCGCTGAACTGGCCGAGAAAGCGGCGGCGAATCCGCGCGGGCGCCAGCATCATAACTTTCATCAGATGGAAGATGCCTGCCACCGCATGGCGGTAGGTCTGCAGCCGAGCACATACATTCCGCCTCACCGGCATTTGGGTGACAACAAGGCGGAAACCCTGCTGGTACTCAAGGGGCGTCTCGGGCTGTTGATCTTTGATGAGTCCGGAGCGGTGGTGAGCAAGCGTATCCTCCAGGCGGGTGGCGACAGCATTGGCGTTGACCTGCCCACGGGCGTGTTTCATGGCCTGGTGGTGCTGGAAGCCGACAGCCTGATGTTCGAGTGCAAGGCCGGCCCGTATCGCCCGGTAGGTGAAGGCGAACTCCCGGATTGGGCTCCCCGCGAAGGCGAGCCCGGTGTGGCCGAATACCACGCCTGGATGCGCGCGCAGTTCGATTGATCTTCGATCCCTGTGGGAGCGAGCCTGCTCGCGATAGCGGTGTGTCAGCCGCGAAGATGTCGCCTGGCCTGACGCTATCGCGAGCAGGCTCGCTCCCACAATGAATGATGTTGGCGCATGCTAAAGTGCTGGCCTCTTCTTCGGAGCCCGTCATGAGCCTTTTGATCCGCAGCTGCGCCGTCCTGTTACTGACCGCAAGCCTGCCCCTGGCCGCAGCCCCTGCGCCGATGCACTCGCAGTTCCTGCCCCCCGATGACCTGAACGTGCGTGACGCCGAACCTGATCAACAGCAATTGCTCCAGGTCACCGAGTACTCGGTGGTGGTGGGCAGCCAGCGCCAGTCGAACCAGCAGCCCATTCCCGTCACCTCGCCGCTGATGATCCGCCTCAAGGGCAAGTCCCTGAACAAAGGTGCGACCATCAATCAGGTGCTGGTCAATTTCGACGGCGAAAGCAAAAGCCTGAAGAAGCCGACCTACGACAGCTCAAGCAAGACCCTGACGCTTTTCTACCCGATGGCGCAATACCGGGTGGTGATCGACTTGTTGCGCAACGACACCGTGTATTGCCAGTTCCTCAGCTACGCCAACGGCCACGTTTGGGCCGACCTGCACACGGGCAGCGTTCGTCCGCGTTGAGTACGGCGCCAAGTGAGGGGTAAACTGCCCGCCCCGTGAAATGTCTGCGAGCTGGAGTCGGCAATGCGTAAAGATAAGAAGCAAGTGATTGGTGACGAGATCGGCGATGAGCAGATCAAGTTGTTCCTCGATTTCGAGCCGGTCGACGCCACTTCGCCGTCGCTGCACAAACTGATCAAGGCCTACCGCGGCTTGCGCATCGATGATTTCGAGCGATTCCTGACGTTTTTCGTCGAGGCCGGGCATGACCTCGATGGCAAGGATGAGCAGGGCAATGACTTCGTTGCGGTGATCAAGGATCAGCGCAACGCGGCCGAATACATCGAGCTGATCAAAAAAGCTCGCGGTTAAGATCTTTTACCAACAAAAAACGCCCCAATGGGGCGTTTTTTTGTGAGGCCGAATCAAGCGTAGCTTTCGGTCTCGTTACTGGCTTCAACCAGTTCCAGCGCAACGTTGTTGTGCGCATTGATCTTGCGATACAGCGCCGCGTCGGTTTCCAGAACCTTTTCCCGAGCCGGGAAAATTTCCGCCAGCTTGGCCGCCCATTCACCCGACGCCTTGTTCGGGAAGCACTTCTCGATCAGCTCGAGCATGATCGAAACAGTCACCGATGCGCCCGGCGAAGCACCCAGCAGTGCTGCCAGGGAACCGTCCCTGGCCGCAACCAGCTCGGTACCGAACTGCAGGACGCCGCCTTTTTTCGGGTCCTTCTTGATGATCTGCACCCGTTGGCCGGCCACTTCCAGGCGCCAGTCTTCGGCTTTCGCTTCAGGGTAGAAACGGCGCAGGGATTCCAGGCGCTGTTCCATCGATTGCATCACTTCGCTGACCAGGTATTTGGTCAGGTCCATGTTGTTCTTCGCCACGGCCAGCATCGGGCCGATGTTGCCCGCGCGAACCGACAGCGGCAGGTCCATGAAGGAGCCATGCTTGAGGAACTTGGTGGTGAAACCGGCGTAAGGTCCGAACAGCAGCGACTTCTTGCCGTCGACCACGCGAGTGTCCAGGTGCGGCACGGACATTGGCGGCGAACCCACGGCAGCCTGGCTGTAGACCTTGGCCTGGTGGTGCTTGACCACTTCCGGGTTGTCGCAACGCAGCCACTGGCCGCTGATCGGGAAGCCGCCGAAGCCTTTGCTTTCCTCGATACCGGACGCCTGCAGCAACGGCAGGGCCGCGCCGCCCGCGCCGAGGAAGACGAATTTGGCGTCGACTTCACGGGTGCTGCCGCTGTTGACGTCCTTGATGCTGACGGTCCAGCCGCCGTTATTACGCTTGAGACCGGTAACGCGCTTGCAGTACTTGACCTGGGCATCGGGGGCGCTGGTCAGGTGCTTGAGCAATTGATTGGTCAGGGCGCCGAAGTTGACGTCGGTACCATTCATCACGCGAGTGGCGGCAAGCACTTCGCCGGCTGGACGGCCGGGCATCATCAGCGGCATCCACTCGGCCATGGTGGCCTTGTCTTCGGTGTATTCCATGTCCGAGAACGCGTGGTGCTTACTCAGGATATTGAAACGTTCCTTGAGGAAAGACACGCCGCTGTCACCCTGCACGAAGCTCAGGTGAGGGACCGGGCTGATGAACGATTTGCACGAGCCGAACGTGCCTTTGCGGGTCAGGTAGGACCAGAACTGCTTCGACACCTCGAACTGGGTATTGATGTGCACGGCTTTCTTGATGTCGACGGTGCCGTCGGCGGCCTGCGGCGTGTAATTAAGCTCACACAGCCCGGCATGACCGGTACCGGCGTTGTTCCACGGGTTGGAACTCTCCGCGGCACCGGAATCCATCAGCTCGACGACTTCCAGCTTGATCGCAGGGTCGAGCTCTTTGAGCAGTACGGCCAGGGTGGCACTCATGATGCCGGCCCCTACCAGTACTACGTCGACTGCTTCGTTATGCGCCATTTAACGCGTCTCCAAAATCTGCAGCACCAAATTGTCGGCATGGCTGCCAGGTGTTCCGGGGCGTGTCAGTGATGCCCCAGGTACTCATGGCCAGGATCTCCATGTCCGAATCTTCGCAATTTATCGCAACTTCGACGGACGCTACCGGCCGGGCCTATGAGCCACATGAACTCATTTCAGCGCGCGGGAGGCAATTCGACTTATGGTCGATACATCCGTTTGTGCAACCAAATCCGTAGCGGACAGGCTTCAGGCTCCGGTGTTCGAGGAGTACTCGGTCCTGTGTCGTTGGGCTGTTTCAGACGCTAATGGTGCATGTTCAGACGCAAAACTATTCATTTGCTCGCCACACTCTTGTGAAGTTGTGAAAACCCGTTTTTTTCACGCTCTTTTGAAGACGTGAACCTCAAAAAGGGCTGTCCCAGCCTGGCACCGTGCCCGGATGGATCGCCTTCATGGAGTGCATGAAAGGCAAAACGGGCAAACAGCTCAGTGACCGAGCGTAACGACAGCTCTGCAGATTCGCGAAAAGTAGGGGTTTTGCTCAGGAAACAGCAAGCACGCCAGCTTCACTCGATCTGTGTGGGCGGCTCTCTGTGGGCGATGTCGAGGGTCAATACAGGCGCATTGACAATGTTGCGGGGCCCGATCAGGAGACGTCCTTATAATCGGGGGGAGATTGTAGCGAAGAAACGCAGGGAAATGGTCGTGTTTTATGACTTTTGTTCGGCGTCCGGTCAGGTGGTCAACATACGCGGCGCCCGCGCACGTGGCTGGCGCTGGATCACCCGGGCACTTTGAGGCAGTGGCTGGTGCAACCAGTTGAGGCGGATCTCGTCGATTTCGACCCAGCCGTCCCCCATTGGCTGGAGGCTGCACTGCTTGAACGCCTGGCAGCGACCCTGGCGGTCGAGCAGAGCAAAACAGCGGTGCAGGGGGCGGGGGGCGAACAGCGAAATGAGAAAGCGCATGGCAAGATTCCTCCTGGGGTTGCCTGAAGGTTGGCATTGAGCGGTGACGGGACGGTGTATGAGCGATGACAGGTGTGTGACAGACAATGATTCCTAAATGCACTTCAGGCTTTTCCTTATTTGTGGCGCTGGTTCCCTGTCGTGGCGCACAGCTATACTGCGACCTTGTTTGTGCCTGATTCTGGAGAGAAGAGCATGTTGCAACGCTTGTTGTTCGGTTTGATCGCTGTGACCAGTTTGACCCTCGTCGGCTGCGCCCACAGCCCGCAACAACTGAGCCCGGAGCCGAAGCTGACCACGCAGCTCGCGCCCGTTGGCCATGGCCAGCAGGTGGTGGTGCGGGTGGTGGATGGCCGTCCTTCGCCAACCCTGGGTACCCGCGGTGGCATGTACCCGGAGACCAGCGCGATCACCGTGCAAAGTGCGCAGATCCTGCCGAAGCTGCAGGCCCAGGCTGAAGCAGCCGTGCGTTTGCTGGGCTTCACCCCGGTTTCCAGCGCCAATAACGCGCCGCAATTGACTGTGACCCTGGCCGAGCTCAAGTATCAGTCGCCCAAGGAAGGCATGTACGTGACCGAGGCTACCATCGGCGCCACGTTCCGCTCCGATGTGCAGAATGCCAATCGTCGTTACAGCGGTCGCTACGGCGCCTCCCTGGACCAGCGTTTCGGCATGGCACCTAATCAGGAAACCAACACCAAGCTGGTCAGCGATGTGTTGAGTGATGCGTTGACGCGCCTGTTCAAGGACCCGACAGTGGGTCAGGTGCTGGGCCAATAAGCGTTCGCGAGATGAAAAAAGTATGCCCGGGACCAGAAATGGCCCGGGCATTTTTATGTCAGGCCGCCTGGGAATAGAAATCCAGCACGCTGATCCCCGTGAGCAAATCCGTCTCCGGCAAGTCCTCATGCTGATGCCCGCCCAATGCGCAATACACCAGCCAGTGGCGGTCCTGGACATTGAAGGACAGGCTTCCCACAAGGTTCTGCTGTTCTTCGCTTGCGGCGATCAGGTAGAGGCGATCCTGGTTTTCGGCGTGCAGCATGACGTTTTCCGTGTCGGTTTCGAGGGGCGCCAGACTGACCCAGTCAGATGACGTCGCCGTGACACAGAACAGCATTTGCTCAGTTTTTCGTTATTTGTCGGAAAGGTGGGGCAGGTGGGCGGCCTTTCGGTAGAATCCGCGCCGCAGTCGTCGATCTGGCGACTTGCCATATCCGATTCGCCAGAGGTTCGTGATGTCGCTGCATTTGATGACGCTGTTTATCGCCCATCCCGCCAAGTTGATCAACCTGCTGGCCCTGCTGCTCGCCTTCCCGGGCAGCTGGCTGCTGCATGCCACCCGTCGCCGCGAGCAGCGCGCACTGGCCAGTATCGAGGCCCAGCGCCAGAGCCGGCCAAGCGTGGAGCCGACCCTGGATTGGGCGACCTTGCGCATGAACCGGTTTTTCTATCGCTTTGGTTTTGCGTGCCTGGCGCTGGCGCTGGTCGTGTCGTGGGTCAGCACGCAGTTTTGAACCTCTAAAAGAAGATCGCAGCCTGCGGCAGCTCCGGCCTATAGGGGCAATCCGGCCTTGACCCGATACTGATTACGCACCGGCGTCGCATACTGCTGGATGAGGTATGGACGATGGTCCGCAGGGCATTCGTCCAGGCGCCGCTGCCACTCCTCCTGAGCCTTGGCCAACTCATCCGCCGCAAATACCTTGGCCGCGTCTGGCACCTGCAGTTGCGGATCCGCGTCCTGCCATTGGGCGTAGGCCAGGTAATGCACCGGAAACAGCCGATACCCCCCGAGAATCTGCTTGTCCATCTCGATCGCCAATTGCTTGGTGTCGTCGAAGACCTGGGTGATGGGCGCCGCAAAGTTCACATGCACTCGGCCCTTGTAGCCGGTGATTCCCTTGGCAATGCTGACATCATCCTCGCCCGGCACCTTGGTGTAGGTGCCAGTGGTGGCGCGTATGTACAGTTCGCGGGCCTTGGCCTGGTCGCAGGGATCGTATTCGTAGCTGATCGATACCGGAGTCAGGTTCAGAGACCGAATGACCTCGCCGAACGGCTCGTCCTTGCGGCTCATATGAAACATCTTGAGGATCGCCGACTCGGTCCGGTCATCACCATCCTTGGCCCGACCTTCAGCCTGGGCGATCCAGATCGAGGCGCAGTCGTTGCGGATCGAATGATTGATGTACGCCGAGAGCAACTGGTACGCCGCCATCTTTTCCCGGCGACCGGTGATCGAGCGATGCACGATGAAGCTCTTGTTCAGGCGCATCAGGTCGCTGACGAAGGGTTTCTGCAGCAGGTTGTCGCCAATCGCGATACGTGGGGTCGGCAGCCCCGCGTGGTATACGGCATAGTTGACGAAGGCCGGGTCCATCACGATATCGCGGTGGTTGGCGATGAACAGGTAGGCGCTGCCGGACTTGAATTGCTCGACGCCGCTGTAGGTGACGCCGTCGGTAGCACGCTCAATGGTGTGGTCGACATAAACTTCGACTTTATCCTGCAGGCTTGCCACTGAATTCACGCCGGCGAACTCACGCCGCAACCGATGAGCTATAAGAGGTTTGAGCGCCCAGCCAAGGGCTCCGGCAAAGCGCGGGAAGCGGAAGTGGGTGAGGATATCTAGCAACGCCTTGTCGCTGAGCAGCCGTGCCAGCACCGCCGGGACTTCGCTGTCGTCGTAAGGTCGGATGGTATCGAATTCGCCCATCATGCTCTCTTGTTGGAAACGGCTAGGGTAAGTAAAGGTTTTGATCAAACCAACGGGGCACGGTCTGAAAAATAGACAGACAAAAATAGCCCTGCAAATAGACCGGCGATTATACGCACAAGTCACCTGGGAGACCGCGATGCTGGAAACCGAGCGCTACGAATGTCCATATTGTGGTGAGCAAGCCGAGGCTGTACTGGACTTGTCCGGTGGCGATCAGACGTATATCGAGGACTGTCCGGTGTGTTGTCGCCCGATAACCTTTGTACTGCAGACCGATGGTCAGGAATGGTTGCTGGAAGTCCATAGCGAAAACGAGTGAAAGGGGCGTGACATGCAGCGGATCTACGAACCGGAAAACCTGATGGAAGGGGAGTTGCTGCAAGGCATGCTGGCCAGCGAGGGGATCGAGGCCCACCTGGTGGGGCGGGACCTGGTCGGAGGTACGGGAGAATTGCCCATCTACGGGTTGCTCGGGCTGTCGGTTGACAATGACCAGGCGGCCTACGCGCGTGAGCTGATCAGCGCTTACAATGCCGCGCTGCCGCTGCCCGGGGATGAACCGGAGAGTTTCCCCGGCACGCTGGTCTGTTAGGCTGGCGTTCGTTTGATCAAGAGTTGTGCTGCCCCATGTGTGGACGTTATGCCCTGTTTCGCTGGAACCCCGCCTTTGCGGCCCTGCCTGGTTTTCCCGCTGATCAGCAGGCCCAGTGGAACATATCCCCTACCGATTCGGTGCTGATGCTGCGCGCTGGCGCTGATGGCCAGCGCGAGTTGGCGCGCGCGCGCTGGGGGCTGACCCCGCCGTGGCTGACCGATCTTTCCCGCACGCCCGCGCATGCCCGAGCTGAAACCGTGGCCGAACAACCCATGTTCCGCGAAGCCCTGCGCCTGCGCCGTTGCCTGTTGCCGGCCAACGGGTTCTACGAATGGCGCGGCACCGCGCGCAAGCGTCCGTACTGGCTGACGCCGGGAGAGGGCGCGTCGCTGTTTTTCGCGGCAATCTGGGAGGCATATCCGGTGCAGGAGCAGGTGTGGTTGAGTACCGCGGTGATAACGCAGCCGGCCGCGAGCCAGCGTCGGCCATTGATTCTGGATGCCGCCGGGCAGCAAGCGTGGCTCGATCCAGAGACGCCGTTGCATGCCTTGCAGGCCCTGCTGGCGAGCGAGCCTGCGCCCTTGCGCGAGCGGGTGCTGGCCAACCTGATAAACGATCCAAAGCTCAATGGCCCGGAGTGTTTGACGCCGGGGTAGGCGCTGCCATGGGCAATTTTCGGCTCGGGTTCGGATCTTTTCCTCAAATGCGCGTCTGTATGTCTGTTGTATCTGGCGCCGATTTCATTCCGCGCCTAGGATACCGGCATGTTTTCAAGGAGCTTTTCGATGAACAAGACATTGGTTTTGTGTGCACTGAGCGCAGGTCTGCTGCTCGCCGGTTGTCAGTCGGTCAACACCACCAGCGGTGGCGCGGTAGGTGTTGAGCGCAAGCAGTACATGTTCAGCATGCTGTCGACCGATGAGGTCAACCAGATGTATGCCCAGTCCTACCAGAAGACCGTCGGTGAAGCGACCACCCAGGGCGTCCTGGACAAAACCAGCAATGATGCCAAGCGCGTCCAGGCGATTGCCAGCCGGCTGATCGCCCAGGCGCCGGTGTTCCGTCCTGATTCGGCGCAGTGGAAGTGGGAAGTCAATCTGATCAAGAGCGACGAACTCAACGCCAACTGCGGGCCGGGCGGCAAGATCATTTTCTACACCGGGCTGATCGACACGTTGAAGCTGACCGACGATGAAATCGCGGCGATCATGGGCCATGAAATCGCCCACGCCCTGCGCGAGCACGGGCGTGAAGCAATGTCCAAAGCCTATGGTATCGAGATGGCCAAGCAGGGCGCCGGTGCGCTGTTCGGCCTGGGCCAGGACAGCCTGGCGCTGGCGGACACCGTGGCCAACTACGGCATGACCTTGCCTAACAGTCGCTCCAATGAAAACGAAGCGGACCTGATCGGCCTGGAGCTGGCCGCCCGTGCCGGCTACAACCCGAATGCAGCGATTACCCTGTGGAACAAGATGAGCAAGGTCTCGGAAGGTTCGCCGCCGGAGTTCATGAGCACTCACCCGGCTTCGACCAGCCGGATTGCTTCGCTGGAAGCAGCGATTCCGAAGGTGATGCCGCTCTACGAGAAAGCGCCGAAGTCTTGATAATCATGGGGTGATGCCGCTGACGCCTTCGCGGGCTAGCCCGCTCCCACAGGTCCCGTGGTGGCCACAATTTTGTGATCACCACCAACCCTGTGGGAGCGGGCTTGCCCGCGATGAACGTTAACTCGTTCTAAGACCTAGCGCGTCAAACCCACCCACTGCTCTGCATCGCCTTGTACACCGCAACGATCGCCAGGATGAAGAACGCCGAAGCCGCCAGGCGGCGAATCAGGGTCAATGGCAGTTTTTCCGCGGCAAAGTTACCCGCCAGAACCACCGGCACGTTGGCAATCAACATGCCCAGGGTGGTACCAATGATTACCAGCCACAATTCCGGGTACTGTGCTGCGAGTATGACCGTGGCGATCTGGGTCTTGTCGCCAATCTCAGCGAGGAAGAACGCGATCAGCGTGGTCACGAACGGCCCGAACTTGCGTGCGGTGCTGGCTTCGTCGTCATCCATCTTGTCCGGCACCAGGGTCCACAGCGCAGTGGCGGCGAAGCTCGCGGCCAGGATCCAGTGCAGCATCGCATCCGAGAAGAAACTGCCGACCCATGCGCCCACTGCGCCGGCAGCCGCATGGTTGGCCAGGGTGGCAGCGACGATGCCGGCGATGATCGGCCAGGGCTTGCGGAAACGCGCGGCGAGAATGAGGGCGAGCAGTTGCGTCTTGTCACCGATTTCGGCCAAGGCAACGATTGCGGTTGGAACGAGTAGAGAGTCCAGCATCAGGGATTTTCCTAAGGGGCGGGTCGACACGGCTATGACACGTACAGCCTCCCCGCCCCGGGTAAGGTGTTCGTGTCATAGGTCTTGTCAAACTCTGAGGTCCGTCTGTGCGGACCTCGAGGTCGCATACGCCATGGTCTGAGGACCAAGTATGTTGACGTATGCCGGACGAGCGTGGCGCTCGTGGGAGACTACTCCCCTAGGACGGAGCGGATTCTGCCTAGGCAAATCCGAATGAGCAAGTCTCTTTTTGCAGAAAAGATTTCAGCCGCGCTTGGCGCGATAGATCCTGAAGCCCTGTCCTTCGGCCTTGATCGCACACACGCCAAGGTGCTCTTCGATCAGCGGCTGGTACTTCAGGAAGCTGTTGGCAACCAGGCGCAGTTCCCCGCCGTTTTTCAGATGTTTGGCTGCTTTTCGCAGCAAGTTCTCGGTGGCGAAGTAGTCGGTATGCACGCCCACATGGAACGGCGGGTTGCTTAAAATCGCGCTCAAACCCATGGGTGCCGCGTCGATACCGTCACCGGTTATCACGTCTGCTTCAAGGCCGTTGGCGGCCAGCGTCAGGCGACTGCTGGCGGCCGCGAAGGCGTCCACGTCGAGCAAGGTCACCTGATTGTGCGGATAGCGGCGCTTGACCGCCGCCCCCAACACACCGGCACCGCAACCAAAATCCAGCAAATGACCGCTTGGCAACTTGTCGAGGTGCTCGAGCAGCAGCGCACTGCCGCGATCCAGGCGGCCGTGGCTGAACACCCCGGGCAGGCTGATGACGGTCAGCGGTCCTTCAGACAGGTCCAGCTCATAAGTCTGGGCCAGGCTTTCCAGGGATTTGGCCTTTGGCGCATCGGCGACGGTGACCAGCCACAGCTGGCAGTGGCGCGCGCTGTCGAGCTTGCGCGGTTTGCCAAAAGGGTTGAGTTGCTTGGCGGCGCCTTCGATGCCGCTGCGCTTCTCGCCCACCAGGTACAACTCGCGACCGGCCAGGCGCGAGGCCAGGGCGTTGAGAATGTAGTCGGTGAGGTCCTTGGATTTGGGCAGAAACACCACCGCTGTTTCGAACTCGCGCTCTGGCGCGGTCACCCCAAATTGGCTGCGCCCGGCGAAGCGGGCATCGAGGGCTGCTTGATCGCCAGCGTGCCAGCACCAGCCGTGGGCATCGGGCAGGCGTCCCAGCAGATCATCGGCGGGCAACCCGGCGAGCAATACCGAACCCTGGAATAACTCGGCCTGACGAAGCAGTACTTCACTGCGCGGATCCATAATCTGCTCCCTGGAAAAAAGTGCCGCAGTCTATCAACTGACGACACGCAGCGCTTTACCGCTGAAGTATCCCTGCGCATTTTCCGTGAGTTGGCCGACGATCCGCTGGCGCGCTTCACGACTGCCCCAGGCGTTGTGCGGGGTGACGATCAGGCGAGGGATGTCGTCGGCCAGCAGTGGATTGCCGGCGGTCGGTGGCTCTACGCTGAGCACGTCGGTGGCCGCGCCGCCGAGGTGGCCGTTGCGCAAAGCGTCGGCCAGCGCCTGCTCGTCAATCAGGCCACCTCGGGCCGTGTTCACTACAAATGCGCCCGGTTTCATCGAGGCCAGCTCCGGGGCTCCAATGAAATGGCGGGTGTGTTCGTTCAGTGGGCAGTGCAGGGTCAGGGCGTCGATCTGCGGCAGCAGCTCTGCCAGCGGCAGTCGATCCGGCCTGGCTGGGCGCCCCGGTATCTGGCCCAGCAGCACGCGCATGCCGAATGCTTGCGCCAGCCGGGCGACGGCGCCACCCAGTTCGCCGTGCCCCAGCAAGCCAAGGGTCTTGCCTTCCAGTTCGACGATCGGATAGTCCAGCAGGCAGAACTGTTTCGCCTGTTGCCAGCGTCCTTCGTCCACGGCTTTCTGGTAGTCGGCCAGGCGCGTCGCCAGGTTCAGCAGCAACATGATGGTGTGTTGCGCCACCGAGGGTGTGCCGTATCCCTGGCAGTTGCACACGGTGATGCCGTGGGCGCGCGCGGCCGCCAGATCGACATTGTTGGTGCCGGTGGCGGCAATCAGGATCAGCTTCAGCCCGGGGCTCGCGGCGATTGCGGCTGCATCGATCACGGTTTTATTGCTGATGGCGACAGTCGCGCCCTTGAGGCGCTCGATCACCTGGTCTGGTGTTGTCTGGGCGAACAGTTGCAAGTCGCTGAAACAATCGCGCAACGGTGCCAGGTCGAGGTCGCCCAGGTCCAGGGAAGGATGGTCGAGGAAAACTGCGCGGTGAGTGTTCGTCATCAACTGTACCTTTTGTGCATTGATCTGAAGGCGTAATCTGCCGAGCCTAACAGATGAAACAATCAGTTACTCATCGCAGGGCTGGCCTATACGCCGCTGGATTTCGCCAGGCCTGCCACTAAGGATTTGCGCATGTATTGGACAGAGTTCTTGACCGTTGCCCTCATTCACCTGCTCGCCGTGGCCAGCCCCGGCCCGGACTTTGCGGTGGTGGTGCGCGAAAGCGTGACCCACGGTCGTCGCGCCGGCACTTGGACTGCACTGGGGGTTGGCTCGGCGATATTCCTGCATGTGGGTTATTCGCTGCTGGGCATTGGGCTGATCGTGTCGCAATCGATCGTGCTGTTCAACGCCTTGAAATGGGCCGCTGCCGCGTACCTGCTGTACATCGGATTCAAGGCGCTGCGTGCGCAACCGGCCAAGCCGGTGACCGACGACCTGCACAAGGAAGCCGGTGAGCGCACTGCCCGTGGCGCCTTCACTTCGGGCTTTGTGACCAATGGTCTGAACCCGAAGGCCACGCTGTTCTTCCTGTCGCTGTTCACGGTGGTGATCAACCCGCACACGCCGTTGTCGGTGCAGGCTGGCTACGGCGTCTATCTGGCGGTGGCCACGGCGATCTGGTTCTGCCTGGTGGCGATGCTGTTCAGCCAGCAGCGAGTGCGCGCCGGATTTGCGCGCATGGGCCACTGGTTCGATCGGACGATGGGCGCGGTGCTGATTGCCATCGGGGTGAAACTGGCGTTTACCGAAATGCATTGAAGGAACTGGGGAGCGCCGCGCCATCTTGTCGCGGCCAATCCGTCACCCGGGTTGATTCGACTGGCGCTGGCGGACGTAATCCAGAAACCCGTCCATGTCACTGCTGCACAGCACCCGTGACGCAGTCTTCACCTCTTCCATCGGCCAGTCCCACCAGGCAGATGCCAACAGTTCCTGGCGCACGTCTTCCTCGAAGCGCCAGCGAATGTGCCGGCTGGGGTTGCCGCCAACGATCGCATAGGGTTCCACGTCACGGGTGACCACGGCCCCCGCGGCGACTACCGCGCCATGACCGATGGTGACGCCCGACAGGATCAGCACATTGGCGCAGATCCAGCAGTCGCTGCCGATTACCACATCACCCTTGGTCGGGCTGCACCCGGGAATATCCCGGGCTTCGTCAATCATCAACGGGAACGGGTAGGTGCTGACCCAGTCGGTGCGATGCCCGCCGCCGAGCAGAATCTGCACGCCTTCGGCTATCGAGGTGTAGGAGCCGACCTTCAGGATCGTATCGTCACCAAATTCCATGACCTCGGGAATGCCATAGGTCCCCACGCCTATTTCATAGCGGGGGTAGCGCAGGCGAATTTTCTCTGGCGCGCGCTGCAGTTTTTCCAGGCGCTTGAGGTGCTTGCGGATTTTTCGTTGTTTGAGTTTTTCGAGAAATTTCATGGCCAGGCCTGGAAGCGGGGAGGGCGTTCAGCGATGCAGCATCAAGCGTTTCAAACGGCGGAAGCTGGTGCGGTTCAGGTGACGCCAGGGAATGGAGCGCAACAGTTTCCAGGCTTCCTTCTTGTCTTCGACGACCGCGTACTTGAGGGCCTTGTTCACCAGTTGCGTGCGAGCGCTCTGGTATGCGGGGTGGCCCAGGTACGGCGCGATGGCTTCAAGGTCCGCCTGTAGCAGCACCTTGTACTTTCTCGACAGGTTGTTGGGGTGACGGCGATAGCGGGTCACGCACACCGGCAGCTCATGCACCTCGTAACCCAGGCGGGCGATGCGCAGGGTCATCTGGAAATCCTGGACCCGCAGGCTTGGCGCATAAAAGCCGGCACTGCGCATGGCGCTCATGCGATACAGCGCAACCGGAGCACCGATCACCACGGCGCCGCTGAGCACCTTGTCGAAGTCGTAGGTGCGGATCTCGTCGCGTTGTTGCTGCTTGATGGTATTGCCGTCGCTGTCCATGTAGATGATCAGCGCCCCCACACAGCCAACTTGCGGGTGCTGTTCCAGGTAATCCACCCGGATGCGCACGGACTGCGGCAGCATGATGTCGTCCAGGTCCGGCGTGGATACGTAGTCGCCCTTGGCATAACGCAAGCCGTGGTTGAGGGCCGCGCTGACGCCCTGGTTGGCCTGGGTATACAGCTGGAAGTCATGGGTTTGCTGCAATTGCCTGAGCATCGCGATGCTGTTGTCGCTGGAGCCATCGTCGACGATGATGACTTCAAAATTCGGGTAATCCTGGGCGAAGATGCTGGCGATCGCCTCTTCCAGGTATTTTTCCGCGTTATAACAAGGCGCCACAATGGAAACCAGGGGCGCTTCTTTACTGGAGCAATCCAGAGGGTCGGTCACTTCAGTATTCATCGCTGTCATTGTGTCGGTAAAAGTGCATAGGCTCGCACGAAACCCTGCTGGCATCCATTACAAGTTGCCCTGCACAGGCAATAAGCGTGGCCGCCAGAGGTTGCGGGTGATGGCGCAAAGCCAGCATCTGACCCTCCGACGAAATCATTCCTTTGGCTGATTTGATGCCCGGGCCGGCGCATTAGAGTGCTGCTTTCAGCCACGACCGTGCAGTCAGGAAAAGGGATTCTTATGTTGCAGACTCGCGTTATCCCCCCAGCCGAAGGCGCTTACCAATACCCGCTGCTGATTAAACGCCTGCTGATGTCGGGTGCCCGCTACGAGAAGACCCGCGAGATCGTCTATCGCGATCAATTGCGCTACAGCTACCCGACCCTGATCGAGCGCGTGGCACGACTCGCCAACGTACTGACCGCCGCCGGCGTCAAGCCGGGGGATACCGTGGCGGTGATGGACTGGGACAGCCATCGCTATCTGGAATGCATGTTCGCCATCCCGATGATCGGCGCGGTGATCCACACCATCAACGTACGTCTGTCACCGGAACAGATCCTCTACACCATGAACCACGCTGAAGACCGCTTCGTGCTGGTCAACAGCGAGTTCGTGGGCCTGTACAACGCGATCGCCGGGCACCTGACCACCGTCGAGAAAACCCTGCTGCTGACAGACCTGCCGGAAAAAACTGCTGACCTGCCCAATCTCGTGGGGGAGTACGAGCAACTGCTGGCGGCAGCGAGCGCCCAATACGATTTCGAGGATTTCGACGAAAACTCGGTCGCCACCACCTTCTACACCACCGGCACCACCGGCAACCCCAAGGGCGTGTACTTCACCCATCGACAACTGGTGCTGCACACCATGGGGGTGTCGACCATCATGGGCGCCATCGACAGCGTGCGCCTGCTGGGCACCAATGATGTGTACATGCCGATCACCCCGATGTTCCACGTGCATGCCTGGGGCTTGCCGTACGTGGCGACCATGCTCGGGCTCAAGCAGGTTTACCCCGGTCGTTACGACCCGGAGTTTCTGGTGGAGTTGTGGCGCAAGGAGAAGGTCACTTTTTCCCACTGCGTACCGACCATCCTGCAGATGGTCCTCAATGCCAAGGCCGCGCAGGACACCGATTTTGGCGGCTGGAAAATCGTCATCGGCGGCAGTGCCCTGAACCGGGCGCTGTATGAGGCCGCCAAGGCCAAGGGCATTCAGTTGACCGCAGCCTATGGCATGTCGGAAACCGGCCCGCTGGTGTCCTGTGCGCACCTCAACGACGAGCTGATGGCAGGCACTGAAGACGAGCGCACCACTTACCGCATCAAGGCCGGTGTGCCGGGCCCCCTGGTGGAGGCGGCGATCGTCGACGCCGAGGGTCATTTCCTGCCGGCCGATGGCGAGACTCAGGGGGAACTGGTACTGCGCGCGCCATGGCTCACCGAAGGCTATTTCAATGAACCGCAGAAGGGCGCCGAGCTGTGGGCGGGCGGCTGGTTGCACACCGGCGACGTGGCGACGCTGGACACCATGGGCGTGATCGATATTCGCGACCGCATCAAGGACGTGATCAAGACCGGCGGCGAGTGGATTTCCTCCCTGGACCTCGAAGACCTGATCAGCCGTCATGTAGCGGTACGCGAAGTAGCAGTGGTGGGCATCGCCGATCCGCAGTGGGGCGAGCGCCCGTTCGCCTTGCTGGTGATCCGCGAAGGCCACGTAATCGGGGCCAAGGAACTCAAGGAACACCTCAAGCCGTTCGTGGAACTGGGGCACCTGAGCAAGTGGGCGATCCCGAGCCAGATTGCTCTTGTTACCGAAATTCCCAAGACCAGCGTCGGCAAGCTGGACAAGAAAAAAATCCGCCTCGACATTACCGAATGGCAGGCCAACAACAGCACCTTCCTCTCGACGCTTTAAGCGATCCTGGCGTGCCCGAAAAGGCACGCCAGCCCCACCAAGCAAGCGCTTGGCTTGTGAAATCTGAATTTTCAGCCATTCTTCCCGTGCCGACAGTTGTCGGACTGGCGAAAGGACTGTTCCAGAGTGGCTGGCAGCTGCAAATCACACTTTAGAGGGATCAAGCTCTACTACCTGCTGGCTATAGTCCGCTCAAGGATTTTTAAGAACGAGCGCAAACGCACAAACGGGGCGATGCACATTGGATTGAATTCGGAACGCCCTGGCGTCCGGTCAGCCACAACGTTTTTAAAAGTACTCACTGCCATAACAATAATGCACATGGAGTAGCGTCGATGACATCAGTAAACCAGTTCTGGCGCCGGGCGAAATTGCCTCTGGCGGTCAGTCTTGCTTCTACGCTCGCCGGGCCCGCATTCGGCGTCAGTTTCAACATTGGTGAAATCGAAGGTCAGTTCGACTCTTCTCTCTCCCTGGGCATGAGCGTTTCCACCCAGTCGCCGAACAAGAACCTCATCGGGGTCAACAACGGCGGCCAAGGGCTGTCCCAGACTTCCGATGACGGTCACCTGAACTTCAAGAGCGGCCAGGCCTTCTCGAAGATTTTCAAGGGTATCCATGACCTTGAATTGAAATACGGCGACACCGGTGTGTTCGTGCGGGGCAAATACTGGTACGACTTCGCACTGCAAAACGAAGACCTTGAATTCAAGAACGTCAGCAACGACAACCGCAAGGAAGGCGCCAAATCCTCCGGCGGCCAGATCCTCGATGCCTTCGTCTACCACAACTACTCCATCGCCGATCAGCCGGGCTCCGTGCGTCTGGGCAAGCAGGTAGTGAGCTGGGGCGAAAGTACGTTCATCGGCGGTGGCATCAACTCGATCAACCCGATCGACGTATCCGCATTCCGTCGTCCGGGTGCCGAGATCAAGGAAGGCCTGATCCCGGTCAACATGTTCTACGTCTCCCAGAGCCTCACCGAGAATCTCTCGGCTGAAGCGTTCTACCAGCTGGAATGGGACCAGACCGTCGTCGACAACTGCGGCACCTTCTTCTCCCAGCCGGACATCGTTGCCGATGGCTGTGACAGCAACCTGCGGGTGTTGAACAAACGCTCGACCATCCCGGCCGTTGCCCTGGGACCGTTGGCTGGCGCTGGCGTAGACGTCAACGAGGAAGGTGTGCTGGTCCGTCGCGGCCCCGATCGCGATGCGCGGGACAGCGGCCAATGGGGCGCGTCCCTGAAGTACATGTTCGATCCGCTGGACACCGAATTCGGTGCCTACTTCATGAACTACCACAGCCGTGCGCCGATCTTCAGCGCCACGGGTGCACCGCAATCGGTGTACAACACCGCCGCGGGCCTGCCGGGTCCATTCGCTGCACTGGCACCTTTGCTGGTGGCGGGCAACTCGCAGTATTTCATCGAATACCCGGAAGACATTCGCCTGTACGGCTTGAGCTTCTCCACCACCCTGCCTACCGGTACGGCGTGGAGCGGTGAGATCAGCTATCGTCCGAACGCGCCGGTGCAGCTCAACTCCACCGACATCCTGTTCGCCGGTGTGCGTCCGTTGGGCGGCGCCCTGGGCAATGCTTCGCTACTGACTGGCGTTCCTGGCCAGGACCTGCACGGTTATCGTCGCAAGGAAATCACCCAGTTCCAGACCACCCTGACGCACTTCTTCGATCAAGTGATGGGCGCGAGCCGTCTGACCCTGGTAGGTGAAGTGGGCGTGACTCACGTCGGCGGCCTGGAAAGCTCCTCTGACGTGCGCTACGGCCGCGATCCGGTCTACGGTCCAGGTGAGCTGCCACCGACTGGCCCAGCCGGTACCGACACCTGCGCCAACATCCTCAACGCCAGCACCATCAACGGTGCAGGTGCTGGTTCGCCGCAGAACAATCGCAGTCGCAATTGCACCAACGAAGGCTTCACCACCGCAACCTCGTGGGGCTACCGCGGTCGTGCGATCTGGGAATACAACGACGTATTCGCCGGCGTGAACCTCAAGCCTAACGTGGCCTGGTCCCATGACGTGAGCGGCTACTCGCCTGGCCCTGGCGGCAACTTCGAGGAAGGTCGCAAAGCGGTCAGCCTGGGCGTTGATGCCGAGTACCAGAACACCTACACCGCGAGCCTGGCGTACACCAACTTCTTCGACGGCAAATACACCACTGTGGACGATCGCGACTTTGTTGCGCTCAGCGTCGGCGTGAACTTCTAAGCACAGTATTTTCAGGACGAACACACATATGAAAATAACAAAGAGTCTGTTCCAAGCCGGTGTTCTGGGACTTTCGCTGCTGGCGACCAGCGTCATGGCGGCGGTTCCCGCTGCCGAGGCAGACAAGCTGGGCAAGAGCCTGACACCGATGGGCGCCGAGATGGCGGGTAACGCCGACGGTTCGATCCCGGCCTGGAAACCCATGGCCAAAAATGCGGGCACAGTCGACAGCAAGGGCTTCCTGTCCAACCCGTACGGCAGTGAAAAACCGCTGTTCACCATCACCGCGCAGAACGTGGATCAGTACAAAGAGAAGCTTGCCCCGGGCCAGTACGCGATGTTCAAGCGTTACCCGGAAACCTTCAAGATGCCGGTCTACCCGTCCCATCGCGGTGCCACAGTGCCGGATGAAGTGTTCGCCTCCATCAAGAAAAACGCCGTCAACACCAAACTGGTGTCCGGTGGTAACGGCCTGGAAAACTTCGAGACTGCCGTCCCGTTCCCAATCCCGAAAACTGGCGTTGAGGTTATCTGGAACCACATCACCCGGTATCGCGGCGGCAGCGTGACTCGCCTGGTCACCCAGGCCACTCCACAGCCTAACGGCTCGTTCAGCCTGGTGTATTTCCAGGACCAGTTCGTGTTCCGCGACAAGATGAAGGATTACGATCCGGCGAACCCGGGCAACATCCTGTTCTACTTCAAGCAGAAAGTGACCGCGCCGGCACGTCTGGCCGGTGGTGTACTGCTGGTGCACGAAACCCTCGACCAAGTGAAGGAGCCGCGTTCGGCGTGGGTCTATAACGCCGGTCAGCGTCGGGTGCGTCGCGCCCCGCAAGTGTCCTATGACGGGCCGGGTACTGCCGCCGATGGCCTGCGTACCTCTGACAACCTGGACATGTACAACGGAGCGCCAGATCGCTACGACTGGAAACTCGAAGGCAAGAAAGAGATGTACATCGCCTCCGACAGCTACAAGCTCGACGATCCGAAGCTCAAGTACGCCGACATCATCAAGGCCGGCCACATCAACCAGGACCTGGCTCGATACGAGCTGCGCCGGGTGTGGCATGTGGTTGCAACCCTGAAGGAAGGTCAGCGCCATATCTACGCCAAGCGTGACTTCTACATCGACGAAGACACCTGGCAGGCGGCGGTGATCGATCACTACGACGGTCGTAATCAACTGTGGCGCGTTGCGGAAGCCCACGCCGAGAACTACTACGACAAACAAGTGCCGTGGTATGCCCTGGAAACCCTGTATGACCTGCAATCGGGTCGTTACCTGGCGTTGGGCATGAAGAACGAAGAGAAGTCGGCATATGACTTCGGCTTCACTGCTACCACCAGCGACTTCACCCCTGCGGCATTGCGTCAGGAAGGTGTTCGCTAAGCTGCACTGAGCAGAGGCCGCACCCTCTGAAAACGCCCCGACTGGTTCGGGGCGTTTTTTTTTGCCTATCGCTCCTGTAGGAGCGAGCTTGCTCGCGATGAACCTGAGGGCTCCGCGGGGAGTCAGGCAACCCACGTCATCGTTAACGACCATCGCGAGCGAGCTCGCTCCTACGGGCCTGCATGCATTCGGGCGTAGAGCTTGATGGCCTTTTTGTAGCCATTTGTAGCAATAACCTTCATTACCTCTTCGTTTACCGCTAGTCTGCGGACATCTGCAACGCCGCCACCCGCCATCAAACAAGAGCCGGCCATGACTGATCTGTCCCCCATCCCGGGCCCTGCAAGCGTTGCCGTCGCGGCACTGGACGGACGTTTTTTTCGCCCGCCGCTGCCTGATGGTCACGTGCTGCGGCCGCGTCTGTGCGAGCGACTGAGTGCCGGGCTTGGCGGCAGGCTGTTGCTGGTCAGCGCCCCGGCAGGGTTCGGCAAGAGCTCCCTGGCCGTGGAATTCTGTCAAGGTCTGCCCGCGCACTGGCAGAGTCTGTGGCTGGGCCTGAGTCCGCGTGACAGCGACCCTGGGCGTTTTCTTGAGCGGCTGCTCGAAGGCCTCCAGGATTTTTATCCCAAGCTTGGCAGCCAGTCCCTTGGCCTGCTGAAAATGCGCCAGCGCCATCAGCCATTTGCTTTCGAGGAGTGGCTGGACGGCTTGCTCGATGAGCTGGCCGTGCACTTGCTGCCAACGGCTCCACTGTTGCTGGTGCTCGATGACTACCACCTGGCCCAGGGGCCGGTGCTCGACCGTTGCCTGCAATTTTTCCTCAATCATCTGCCTGACGGCCTGCTGGTGATGGTGACCAGCCGCCAGCGCCCGGACTGGCATCTGGCGCGCCTGCGCCTGTCCCGGCAATTGCTCGAACTGCACGAGCAGGACTTGCGCCTGACTCACGACGAAGCCCAGACCCTGCTCGATCGCCACAGCACCTCACTGCGCGGCGAAGCCCTGGAAAACCTCATAGAGCGCAGCGAAGGCTGGGTCGCTGGCCTGCGTTTCTGGCTGCTGGCCGCCTCCGAAGTGGGCAGTGAAGGTGCATTGCCTCAGTCCCTGCATGGTGGGGAAGGGCTGATCCGCGATTACCTGCTTGAAGAAGTCATCGATTGCCTGCCCGCCGAAGTGCAGGCCTTCCTCTACGACACCGCCCCCCAGGAGCGCTTCTGCAGCGAACTGTGCGACGCCGTTCGCGAGGCTCACGACAGCGCAGAGATCCTGCGCTTCCTGCTGGCTCACCAGGTGTTCCTGGTGCCCCTGGACGAGCAGGGCCGCTGGTATCGTTATCACCATTTGTTTTCCGATCTGCTGCGCACCCGCCCGACCGCCCAGGCCATCGTGCCGGCAGCGAGCCTGCACCTGCGCGCATGCCGCTGGTTCAACGCCCAGGGGCTACTCGATGAAGCGGTGGAACAGGCGTTGCGCGCCGGTCACCTGGACGTCGCAGCGAACCTGGTGCAGAACCTGTCCGAAGAGCAGCTGCTGGCCGAACAGAACGTCGGCATGTTGCTGCGCTGGAAGATGGACTTGCCCGACAGCCTGCTGATCAGCACGCCGCGCCTGATCGTGCTGTACAGCTGGGCTCTGGGGCTGGCCTGCCAACTCGACGCTGCCGAAGAACTGGCCAGTCATCTGAGCCGCTTCCTGCCGGCCCCTTCGGCCACGGCGCAAAAGTCCATGCTGGCGCAGTGGCTGGCCCTGAGCGGGATCATCGCCCGCGGACGGGGCAACCGTGAACTGACCCTGCTGTATTGCACTGAAGCCCTGGAGAGCCTGCCGTCCAAGCGCTATGGCCAACGCTTGATGTGCCTGTCGACCTTGTCCAACCTGGCCATCGCCGACGGCGACCTGTGGCGTGCACGCGGGTTGAACCGCGATTCCCTGGAGCTGGCACAGCGGGTGGGTAATCCATTGTTCGAGGCGCTGGCGCATTACGACCGTGCCCGAGTGCTCCAGGCCCGCGGGGAAATCCTGCGGGCGCTGGATGAAGTGCGCCAAGGCCTGCAACGCCTGCAAGGGCTGTCGCCGCAACGACTCTATGCTGTTCGTGCACGCCTGACGTTATACGAAGGATTTCTGTTGGCCATGCGCCTGCAGCCACAGGCTGCGCGCATTCGACTGCAGGCTGGCCTCAGCGAAGCACGAGCCTGCCGGGATATCAGCGTACTGATCGGCCATTGCGTGATTGCCCGAATCGAAGGCAGCAGTGGCGAGTTTTCCAAGGCATTCGCCGAACTCGCCGAAGCCGAGCGCCTGATGCATATCTGGGACGTGCCGCCGATTTATTACCTGGCGATGATTACCCTGGTCAAATGCGAGCTGTGGCTGGCCCAGGGCCGCACCGACCTGGCCGAAGCCTGGCTGGCGCGTCTGAGCCAGACCTACAACGGCGAAAACCCCGCTGCGCCGCCGGAATTTCATCCGCAACTGCCCTTGCATATCGAATTGCAGCAGGCTTTGCTGGAGGTCATCCAGGGCCAGTTGATGCTGGCCGAGGGGCGGTTGAACGCATTGCTGGAAAACGGCCAGCAAACCGGGCGTCAGATGCTCAGCGTCATGGTGCTGACCCAGAAGACCGAGCTGCTACTGGCCAGCAACCGCGAACCTGACGCCCGGCAAAGCCTCACTCAGGCCCTTGATGCTGCGATGGGTGGCGTGGTGCAACCTTTCGACGGCTTGCTGAGCAAACATCCGGCCTGGTTGCGCGAACAACTTCAGCACAACGCCAGGACCGCAGTTTGCGCCGCCCTGGCAGAGCATCTGCCCGCCATACCACCGCGCATTGCCTCGGAGCCATCCCACGCCTGCGAGCAACTGAGTGCCCGAGAACTGGCCGTCCTGAAGCTCATTGCACAAGGGTGCTCGAATCAGGAGATCAGTGATCAGCTGTTTATTTCGCTGCATACGGTGAAGACGCATGCCAGTCATATCAACAGCAAGCTGGGGGTAGAGCGCAGGACTCAGGCGGTGGCGCGGGCGAAGGAGTTGGGTGTTTTGGGGTGACGCTGTCGGGCCCGCCAGCCTGTGCCAGAATAGGCCATCCATTCTTTTCAGGAACCACCATGGTCGCTGCCAGCCCCACGCTCATCCGCGAGACCTTCCCCGTCGGCCCGTTGCAGTGCAACTGCACGATCATCGGCGATCCGATTACGAAAAAGGCCATCGTCGTCGATCCCGGTGGCAACCCTGAGCTGATCATGGCGCGACTCGACGCCCTCGGGCTCAAGGTGGTGAGCATCATCCACACCCACGCACACCTGGATCACTTCCTGGCTTCCGGTCAGATGAAAGAGAAAACCGGGGCGACCCTGCATCTGCACAAGGAGGACCAGTTCCTCTGGGACAACCTGGAGATGCAATGCCAGATGTTCGGCGTGCCTTACACGCCGGTGCCCCCGCCAGATCGCTGGTTGGCCGACGATGAAGAACTGGCTTGCGGCTGTGGCGTGGCATTGCACACACCCGGTCACACACCCGGCTCTATGAGTTTCTGGTTTGCAGACGCTAAGCTGCTCATCGCCGGTGACACCCTGTTTCGTCGCGGGGTAGGGCGCACGGATTTATGGGGCGGGGATCAGGCCGCTATCGTGCGGTCGATCAAGCAGCGCCTGTATACCCTCGATGAAGAGGCGACCGTGGTCACCGGGCATGGACCGGACACGCGACTGGGTGACGAAATGCGTGAAAACCCGTTCGTGCGCGCCTGATGTCTGCTTGATGGAATTTTTATCGCGCAAAATGATCCAACGCCGGCAAAGGTTCAATGCTTAAGTCCGTTGCACCACAGAATGCAAAAAGTAGGAGCTCTTCATGTTCACCACGCCTCGTCTGATTATTGCCGCTACTGCCATCGCGCTGCTGTCTGGCTGCGCTTCGCCGAACCCGTATGACAACCAGGGTCAGGCCGATAGCGGTTCCCAGGGCATGAGCAAAACCGCCAAGTACGGCGGCCTCGGCGCTCTGGCCGGGGCGCTTGCGGGCGCCGCCATCGACCACAACAATCGTGGCAAGGGCGCGCTGATCGGCGCCGCAGTGGTAGGTGCTTCCGCTGCCGGTTACGGGTACTACGCTGATCAGCAGGAGAAGAAGCTGCGCGCCAGCATGGCCAACACCGGCGTGGAGGTGCAGCGCCAGGGTGATCAGATCAAGCTGATCATGCCGGGTAACATCACGTTCGCCACCGATTCGGCGAATATCGCCTCGAGCTTCTATCAGCCGTTGAACAACCTTGCAGGCTCGCTGAAGGAGTTCAACCAGAACCAGATCGAAATCGTCGGCTACACCGACAGCACCGGCAGTCGCCAGCACAACATGGACCTGTCCCAGCGGCGCGCCCAGAGCGTGGCGACCTACCTGACGTCCCAGGGCGTCAGCAGTGCCAACCTCACAGCCCGTGGCGCCGGTCCGGATAACCCGGTAGCCAGCAACGCTGACGTTAATGGTCGGGCGCAGAACCGTCGGGTTGAGGTCAACCTGAAGGCGATTCCGGGCCAGCAATATGGTGGTCAGCAGCAAGGTACTGTTCAGCAGTACCCATAAGCGCCTGGCTGAATATCAGGTGTGAAAAAAGCCCCCGGACAATCACTCATCCGGGGGCTTTTTCATGTTGCGCGAAACCTGATTACTTCTTCAGGCCGTAATGCTCATCGAGCATGCCCGGTGCGTTTGGCGCTTTGGGCGCGTAATCGCGAGGCGGCTCCTGGTTGCGCGGCGGCGTCAGGCGCTCACGAGGCGCCTGGGCTGAATCGGCATGCAGGGCGGCGAGCAAGCGTTGGCGAGTCTGCTCATCCAGGGCAAGACGGTTTGCGCCATCGGCGAGATGATCCTGCACTTCCTGGTAACTCTGGGTCATTTTCTTGACCAGGGTCGCGGTGCTGTTGAAGTGGGTGACCACCTCGTTCTGATAACTGTCGAAACGTTCCTGAATATCATCCAGCTGACGTTGCGTGCTGTTAGGCGCGGCATTCGGCACCAGGCGAGCGATCAGGAAACCAATGGCGACACCCACAACCAGGGCAAGAGTCGGCAACAACCAAACTAAGAGCGAGTGTTCCACGAGTCCTTCCTCTATAAACGGCTTTGCTTTACGTTAACGGCTCGAACCTGCGCTGTATACCGCGATTCTCTCGCAGATAGATTGGCACAGACAAATTGCTAGACGAGTCGACCCGATTCGAGGTCACGGAGTTCCTTCCTTGCTTATGCGCGAAACCCCTGTAGTGATTGATGGCCCAGTCGGTGAACTGGAAAGTTTGTACCTGGAAAATGAGCAGCCGCGCGGCATTGCGCTGATCTGCCATCCGAACCCGGTGCAGGGCGGCACCATGCTCAACAAAGTGGTCTCGACCCTGCAGCGCACGGCCCGCGACGCCGGTTTGGTGACCCTGCGCTTCAATTACCGGGGCGTAGGTGCCAGCGCCGGCTCCCATGACATGGGGACCGGCGAGGTCGATGATGCCCAGGCCGCCGCTGCCTGGTTGCGGTCGAAACATCCTGATCTACCTCTGACGCTGCTGGGTTTCTCCTTTGGTGGTTTTGTTGCAGCAAGTCTCGGCGGGCGCCTGGAAGCCCAGGGTGAACAGCTCAAGCATCTGTTCATGGTAGCGCCGGCCGTCATGCGCCTGGGGGATCAGGATCAGGTGCCGCTGCAGGGCGAACTGACGCTGATCCAGCCGGAAACCGACGAAGTCATCGATCCGCAACTGGTCTACGACTGGTCCGGGAAACTCCAGCGTCCCCATGAGCTGCTGAAAGTGGCAGAATGCGGACACTTTTTTCATGGCAAGCTGACCGATCTCAAGGATCTGATCCTGCCGCGTCTCTCGAATTGATTGCAGTCTGACAAGCGATAACCCATGACGACTCGTACCCGTATCCTCACCGGCATCACCACCACCGGCACGCCACACCTGGGCAACTACGCCGGCGCCATCCGTCCGGCGATCCTCGCCAGCCGTGACAGCAATGCCGATTCGTTCTATTTCCTGGCCGACTACCACGCCCTGATCAAATGCGATGACCCGCTGCGCATCCAGCGCTCGCGTCTGGAAATTGCCGCAACCTGGCTGGCCGGTGGCCTGGATGTAGAGCGCGTGACCTTCTATCGCCAGTCCGACATCCCGGAAATCCCCGAGCTGACCTGGCTGCTGACCTGCGTCGCCGCCAAGGGCCTGCTCAACCGTGCGCACGCCTACAAGGCCTCGGTGGACAAGAACGTCGAGAGCGGTGAAGACCCGGATGCCGGCATCACCATGGGCTTGTACAGCTACCCTGTGCTGATGGCCGCGGACATCCTGATGTTCAACGCGCACAAGGTGCCGGTGGGTCGTGACCAGATTCAGCACGTGGAAATGGCCCGGGACATCGGCCAGCGCTTCAATCACCTGTTTGGCCAGGGCAAGGAATTCTTCACCATGCCCGAGGCGCTGATCGAAGAAAGCGTCGCCACGTTGCCAGGCCTCGACGGTCGCAAGATGTCGAAGAGCTACGACAACACCATCCCGTTGTTCAGCAGCGCCAAGGAAATGAAGGACGCGATCTCGCGCATCGTGACCGACTCCCGAGCACCGGGCGAAGCGAAAGATCCGGACAACTCGCACCTGTTCACGCTGTTCCAGGCCTTCGCTACCCCGGCGCAGTCCGACGAATTCCGCAGTGAGCTGCTGCAGGGCCTGGGTTGGGGCGAGGCGAAGAACCGTCTGTTCCAGCTGCTCGACAGCGAACTGGGTGAATCCCGCGAGCGTTATCATCAACTGATCGAACGCCCGGCAGACCTGGAAGACATGCTGCAGATCGGCGCCAAGAAGGCCCGTTCCGTGGCCACGCCGTTCCTCAACGAGCTGCGTGAAGCGGTCGGTCTGCGCTCGTTCGTCGCCCAGACTCAAGTGGCTGCCACCACGAAAAAGAAAGCCACCAAGGCCGCGCGCTTCGTCAGCTTCCGCGAAGACGACGGCAGCTTCCGATTCCGCCTGCTGGCGGCTGATGGTGAGCAGTTGCTGCTGTCGCGCAACTTTGCTGACGGTAAAACCGCAGGTCAGGTGACCAAACAGTTGCAAGCGGGCCAGGCTCTGGACGTGCGTAGCGAAGACCTGAGCTTCAGCGTCTGGCTCGAAGGCGAGTGTGTGGCCGACAGCGCCACGTTCGCTGATAGCGCCGCTCGCGATGCCGGCATTGATGCGTTGCGGATCGCGCTGACTCCGGTTCAGGAATAAATCGACGGCTCGGTCCGACCAAGGGCTGATTGCCATTCCGACGGGCCGTCGCTACAGTGACGGCCCGTTTTTGTTGCCTTGCTAACGAATTATGACGCCCCTAGAACGATATCAAGCTGATCTGAAACGCCCGGAATTCTTTCATGATGCCGCGCAGGAAACTGCCGTACGTCATTTGCAGCGCCTGTACGACGATCTGGTGGCGGCCTCGCAGAACAAACCCGGTTTTCTCGGGAAACTGTTCGGCAAGAAAGACCAGACCCCGATCAAGGGGCTGTATTTCTGGGGCGGCGTAGGTCGCGGCAAGACTTACCTGGTCGACACCTTCTTCGAAGCGCTGCCGTTCAAGGAAAAGACCCGCACCCACTTCCACCGCTTCATGAAGCGCGTGCACGAAGAAATGAAGACACTGGGCGGCGAAAAAAACCCGCTGACCATTATCGCCAAGCGTTTCTCGGACGAGTCCCGGGTGATCTGTTTCGATGAGTTCTTCGTCTCCGACATCACCGACGCCATGATCCTTGGCACGCTGATGGAAGAGTTGTTCAAGAATGGCGTGACCCTGGTCGCGACCTCGAACATCGTGCCTGACGGCCTGTACAAGGACGGCCTGCAGCGTGCGCGTTTCCTGCCGGCCATCGCGCTGATCAAGCAGAACACCGAGATCGTCAACGTCGACAGCGGCGTCGATTATCGCCTGCGCCACCTCGAGCAAGCGGAGCTGTTCCACTTCCCGCTGAACGAGGCGTCACACGAAAGCCTGCGCAAGAGCTTCCGCGCCCTGACGCCGGAATGCACCGCAGCAGTCGAGAACGACGTGCTGATGATCGAAAATCGCGAAATCCGCGCCTTGCGCACCTGTGACGACGTGGCCTGGTTTGACTTCCGCGAACTCTGCGACGGCCCGCGCAGCCAGAACGACTACATCGAACTGGGCAAGATCTTCCACGCGGTATTGCTCAGCGGCGTCGAGCAGATGAGCGTCACCACCGACGACATCGCCCGGCGCTTCATCAACATGGTCGACGAATTCTACGACCGTAACGTGAAGCTGATCATCTCCGCCGAAGTCGAGCTCAAAGACCTCTACACCGGCGGTCGCCTGAACTTCGAGTTCCAGCGCACCCTCAGCCGCCTGCTGGAAATGCAGTCCCATGAATTCCTGTCCAGGGCGCATAAGCCTTAAACAGATCTTCAGCTTATAAAAAGGGCCTGCAATTGCAGGCCCTTTTTGATTTGTGCTGAAGAAAAAAGCGAAGGCACTGCAATCCCTGTGGGAGCGAGCGTGCCCGCGATGGCGTCGTGTCAGGCAATATTCATTGCGCTGACAAATCGCTATCGCTGGCAAGCCAGCTCCCACAGGTCTTGTATTTTTCTCGGGGCTACGCTGCCTGCTGAAACTGCTGCCGATACTGATTCGGTGACAGATCCGTATGTTGGCGAAACAGGCGGGCGAAGAAGCTTGCATCGTCGTAGCCCACCTCATAACTGATGGTCTTGATGCTTTTGCGGCTGCCGGACAGCAGGCCCTTGGCGGTTTCAATGCGCAGGCGTTGCAGGTAGTGCAGTGGTTTGTCGCCGGTGGCGGTCTGGAAGCGGCGCATGAAGTTACGGATGCTCATGCCGTGTTCGCGGGCGACGTCTTCGAAGCGGAATTTGTCGGCGAAGTGTTCTTCGAGCCAGTGCTGGATCTGCAGGATGATTACGTCCTGATGCAATTTTTGTCCGCCGAAGCCGATGCGGCCGGGGGAGTAGCTGCGCTGCACTTCATAAAGGATGTCGCGGGCCACGGCTTGCGACACGTTGGCGCCGCAGAAGCGTTCGATCAGATAAATGTACAGGTCGCAGGCTGAGGTGGTGCCGCCGGCGCAGTACAGGTTGTCGGCGTCGGTCAGGTGCTTGTCCTGATTGAGCTGGACCTTGGGGAAGCGTTCGGCGAAGGCGTTGAAGAAGCGCCAGTAGGTCGTGGCTTCCTTGCCGTCGAGCAGCCCGGCTTCGGCGAGCCAGAATACGCCGGTCGCCTCGCCGCACAGCACGGCGCCGCGGGCATGTTGCTGGCGTAGCCACGGCAGGACTTGCGGGTAGCGCTGGCAAAGAGTCTCGAAGTCGTCCCAGAACGCCGGCAGGACGATGATGTCGGCGTTTTCCAGGCCGCCGTCCACCGGCATGATGACATCACTGAAGCTGTTCACTGGCTTGCCATCCGGGCTGACCAGACGAGTCTCGAAGGCCGGCACGAGACCGTGGCCGAGCTGTTTGCCATAGCGCAGGCTGGCAAGGTGGAAGAAATCCTTGGCTTGCATGAGGGTGGAAGCGAAAACCCGGTCGATAGCCAGGATGCTGACGCGCCGTAAAGGCGTGGAGGCTTGGTTGGACATAATTCAACTTTATTTTTATAAGGGAAAGTGGTCACCAGACGGCTGGATCGTCTTATTTTTTGTCTGATGTGTCCAGTGTCCTGTATCGAAGCCGAGGCATAGTCTCTGAAGGCCCCATCCTTCCAACAATAACGACAGGTGCCGCATGATCCCCAGAACCTTGTTCAGTTCCGAGCACGAACTCTTTCGCGACAGCGTTCGATCGTTCTTCGATAAGGAGGCGGTACCGTTTCATGCGCAATGGGAGAAACAAGGCTACATCGACCGTAAACTCTGGAACAAGGCGGGGGAGGCGGGGATGCTGTGCTCGCATCTGCCGGAAGAATATGGCGGGCTGGGGGCGGACTTCCTATACAGCGCGGTGGTGATCGAAGAAGTGGGTCGACTCGGGCTGACCGGTATCGGTTTTTCTCTCCATTCGGACATTGTTGCGCCATATATCCTGCACTACGGCAGCGAGGCGTTGAAGCACAAATACCTGCCGAAACTGGTCTCTGGGGAAATGGTCACGGCGATTGCCATGACCGAGCCAGGGGCTGGCTCCGACTTGCAGGGGGTCAAGACCACTGCGGTGCTGGAGGGCGACGAGTATGTGATCAACGGCTCCAAGACTTTCATCACCAACGGCTTTCTGGCTGACCTGGTGATTGTCGTGGCCAAGACCGATCCGAAAGCCGGCGCGAAGGGTACCAGTCTGTTTCTGGTGGAGGCCGATACGCCTGGCTTCGACAAGGGCAAGCGTCTGGAGAAAGTCGGCATGAAGGCCCAGGACACTTCGGAGCTGTTCTTTCAGGACGTGCGCGTGCCCAAGGAAAACCTGCTGGGGCAAGCAGGGATGGGTTTTGCCTATCTGATGCAGGAATTACCCCAGGAGCGGCTCACGGTGGCTATCGGCGGCCTGGCCTCGGCTGAAGCGGCGCTGCAGTGGACGCTCGACTACACCCGTGAGCGCAAGGCATTCGGCAAGGCCATTGCGGACTTCCAGAACACTCGGTTCAAGCTGGCGGAAATGGCCACTGAAATTCAGATTGGCCGGGTCTTCGTTGATCGCTGCCTGGAATTGCACTTGCAGGGCAAGCTGGATGTGCCGACGGCGGCGATGGCCAAATATTGGGGTACCGACCTGCAGTGCAAGGTGCTTGATGAGTGCGTGCAGTTGCATGGCGGCTACGGGTTCATGTGGGAATACCCGGTGGCCCGGGCGTGGGCGGATGCGCGAGTGCAGCGCATTTATGCCGGGACCAACGAGATCATGAAGGAGATCATTGCCCGGTCGCTTTGATGTTGCGGTGACTGTCAGGCCGCCATCGCGGGCAAGCCACGCTCCCACAGGAATAACCGAACCTGGGGGAGCGTGGCTTGCCCGCGATTGGTTTCAAGGATTAATCAAGGTGCAGGATTCGGGTGATCCTTGTGTATCGCCTCAATCCCCTCAAGCACTTCATCCGACAGCTTCAGCTCGAAGCTGGCGATGTTGCTCTCCAGCTGCTCCAGGGTTGTGGCACCAATGATGTTGCTGGTCACGAACGGCTGTTGGTTGACGAACGCCAGTGCCATTTGCGCAGGGTCCAGGCCGTGCTCACGGGCCAATGCCACGTATCGGCTGCAGGCCGCCTCGGACTGCGGGTTGAAATAGCGGCTGAAGCGGCTGTAGAGGCTCAGGCGGCCTTTTGGCGGGCGGGCGCCACCTTCGTACTTGCCGGACAGGAAACCGAACGCCAGCGGCGAATAGGCGAGCAGGCCGCATTGTTCGCGGATGGCGATTTCCGCCAGGCCGATCTCGAAACTGCGGTTGAGCAGGTTGTAGGGGTTCTGGATCGACACGGCGCGCGGCCAGCCTCGGGCTTCGGCCAGCGCCAGGAAGCGCATGGTGCCCCACGGGGTTTCATTGGACAGGCCAATGTGGCGGATCTTGCCGGCCCGGACCTGCTCGTCCAGCGCTTCGAGGGTGTCTTCCAAGGGAGTGAGGTTGGCTTCGGTCTGGTGCTTGTAGCCCAGCTGGCCGAAGAAGTTGGTGCTGCGCTCCGGCCAGTGCAGTTGGTAAAGATCGATGTAGTCGGTCTGCAGGCGCTTGAGGCTCGCATCTACGGCTTCGGTGATGTGCTGGCGGTTGTGCCGCAGGTTCTTGTCGCGGATGTAGTCGATCGTATTGCCGGGGCCGGCGATCTTGCTGGCCAGGATCCAGTCGGCGCGATCGCCGCGGCTTTTGAAGTAATTCCCTATGTAGCGCTCGGTGGTGGCGTAAGTTTCGGCTTTGGGTGGCACCGGGTACATCTCCGCGGTGTCGATAAAATTGATCCCGGCGCCTTTGGCCCGTTCGATCTGTGCGAAGGCTTCAGCCTCGCTGTTTTGCTCGCCCCAGGTCATGGTTCCGAGGCAGATTGCGCTTACGTTCAGATGGGTCCGGCCTAGCTGTCGATAGTCCATCGGGTGCTCCTTGGGCAAAACAATCATAAAAGCAGGTTGAAATATTTTTCGCAATCTGCATAATTGCGCACCTCTTTCTGCAGTGGAAGTGATGCGCCGCCGCCGAAGAATCTTGCCGTTGAACGGACGCGCCGACCCGAGCCCCCGAAAGCGTCTGTATCCGGCTGCCTTTGACTTGTCAAAGTACGCACTATTCAGTAAGATCCGCCGTCTAATTTACAGGGCGGCCCCTGAGGCTATAAAGAATGAAAACTTTTACTGCTAAACCGGAAACAGTACAGCGCGACTGGTTTGTCGTCGACGCTGCAGGTCAGACCCTGGGTCGTCTGGCCACCGAAATCGCGAGCCGTCTGCGTGGCAAGCATAAAGCTGAGTACACTCCTCACGTTGACACCGGCGACTACATCGTCGTTATCAACGCCGAGCAGATTCGTGTAACCGGTGCTAAAACCACCGACAAAATCTACTACTCCCACTCCGGTTTCCCGGGCGGCATCAAGTCGATCAACTTCGAAAAGCTGATTGCTAAAGCCCCTGAGCGCGTGATCGAGACCGCGGTCAAAGGCATGCTGCCTAAGAACCCGCTGGGTCGCGACATGTATCGTAAGCTGAAAGTCTATGCGGGCGCTGTACACCCTCATACTGCTCAGCAGCCCCAAGAACTGAAGTTTTAACGGAATAGTTCATTATGTCGGCGACTCAAAATTACGGCACTGGCCGTCGCAAGACCGCAACCGCACGCGTTTTCCTGCGTCCGGGTACTGGTAACATCTCCATCAACAACCGTTCGCTGGATAATTTCTTCGGCCGCGAAACTGCCCGCATGGTAGTTCGTCAGCCGCTGGAATTGACTGAGACTGTCGAGAAGTTCGACATCTACGTCACCGTGATCGGCGGTGGTGTAAGTGGTCAAGCTGGCGCAATCCGCCACGGTATCACTCGCGCTCTGATGCAGTACGACGAAACCCTGCGTGGCGCTCTGCGCAAAGCTGGCTTCGTGACTCGCGATGCTCGTGAAGTTGAACGTAAGAAAGTGGGTCTGCGTAAAGCGCGTAAGCGTCCGCAGTACTCGAAGCGTTAATTCGCTTCCACGTTCAAAAAAGAACGCCCAGTTCCTCACGGAGCTGGGCGTTTTTTTATGGGTGCGATTTATCAAAGAATTGCTCTGTGACAACTTGCCACAGCCGCAGAGGCCCTATACTGCAAGGCTTGGCAGTGGAGCTCTTGGGTAATTACCTTGTCAGAATTGGGGCTTTTCATTACCATTCGGCAAAATTTTTATAAGTACATAGATTTACTTAGTAGATGCCTGATTTAACAGGCCACAAAGCTGATGGGAGAGGACTGAATGAGCAATGACGGCGTGAATGCAGGCCGGCGTCGCTTCTTGGTAGCAGCCACATCCGTGGTGGGTGCTGCAGGAGCGGTGGGGGCTGCGGTCCCGTTCGTGGGGTCATGGTTTCCCAGTGCCAAGGCGAAAGCCGCAGGTGCACCGGTGAAAGTGAATGTCAGCAAAATCGAACCAGGTCAGCAGATGATTGCTGAGTGGCGCGGTCAGCCGGTGTTCATCGTCCGCCGTACCGAGGAAATCCTGGGGAATCTGAAGAAGATCGAGGGCCAGTTGTCTGACCCGACCTCCAAGAACTCGACACAACCGACCTATGTCGACCCGGAAACGCGTTCGATCAAGCCAGAGGTACTGCTGCTGATCGGAATCTGCACGCACCTGGGTTGCTCGCCGACTTTCCGTCCGGAAGTGGCTCCCGCAGATCTGGGCAAGGATTGGGTAGGTGGTTATTTCTGCCCTTGCCACGGTTCCCACTACGACCTGGCTGGCCGCGTCTACAAGTCGCAACCTGCGCCTTTGAACCTGCCAGTTCCCCCGCATTCCTATGAGACCGACGAGATCATTGTCGTCGGCGTCGATACGGAGAACGCGTGATGAGCAAGTTCATGGATTGGGTGGATGCGCGCTTTCCTGCCACTAAAATGTGGGAAGACCATCTCAGCAAGTATTACGCTCCGAAGAACTTCAACTTCTTCTATTTCTTTGGCTCCCTCGCACTGCTCGTTCTGGTCAACCAGATCGTCACCGGTGTCTGGCTGACCATGAGCTACACCCCGTCGGCGGAAGAAGCCTTTGCCTCCGTCGAATACATCATGCGTGACGTCGAGTACGGCTCCATCCTGCGTCTGTTGCACGCGGTGGGTGCCTCGATGTTCTTCATCGTGGTCTACCTGCACATGTTCCGTGGCTTGCTCTACGGTTCGTATCAGAAGCCGCGGGAGCTGGTGTGGGTCTTCGGCATGCTGATTTACCTGGCGCTGATGGCTGAGGCCTTCATGGGCTACCTGCTGCCTTGGGGCCAGATGTCCTACTGGGGTGCCCAGGTGATCATCTCGCTGTTCGGTGCGATCCCGGTCATCGGTGACGACCTGACCCAGTGGATCCGTGGTGACTACCTGATTTCCGGCATCACCCTGAACCGCTTCTTTGCGCTACACGTCGTGGCCTTGCCGATCGTGATTCTCGGTCTGGTGGTGCTGCACGTCCTGGCGCTGCACGAAGTCGGGTCGAACAACCCGGACGGCGTGGACATCAAGAAACACAAAGACGAAAACGGCGTACCGCTGGACGGCATTGCCTTCCACCCGTACTACACCGTGAAAGATATCGTCGGCGTGGTGGTGTTCCTGTTCATCTTCTGCTCGATCGTATTCTTCTTCCCGGAAATGGGCGGCTACTTCCTGGAGAAGCCGAACTTTGAAGTGGCCAACGCCTTCAAGACCCCAGAGCACATTGCTCCGGTCTGGTACTTCACTCCGTTCTACGCGATCTTGCGCGCGGTTCCAGACAAGCTCCTGGGCGTAATTGCCATGGGTGCGGCCATCGCGGTGCTGTTCGTGCTGCCGTGGCTGGATCGCAGTCCGGTCAAGTCAATGCGCTACAAGGGCTGGCTGAGCAAGATCTGGCTGGTGTTGTTCTGCGTGTCGTTCGTGATCCTGGGCATCCTCGGTGTCCTGGCTCCGACTCCGGGCCGTACCTTGCTGTCGCAGGTGTGTACCTTCCTGTACTTCGCCTACTTCATTCTGATGCCTTTCTACACCAGGCTCGAGAAGACCAAACCGGTTCCGGATAGGGTGACTGGCTGATGAAAAAGCTATTTGCTGTACTGATTCTTGCTGCATTGCCTGTGCTGTCCTTTGCCGCTGAGCACGGCGGTCCAGAGCTGGAAAAGGTCGACATCGACGTTTCCGACAAGGCTGCCTTGCAAGACGGCGCGCGTACGTTCGCCAACTACTGCATGGGTTGCCACAGCGCCAAGTTTCAGCGTTACGAGCGAGTTGCCGACGACCTGGGTATCCCGCACGACCTGATGCTCTCGAACCTGGTGTTCACGGGTGCCAAGATCGGCGACCACATGAGCATCGGCATGCAACCGGCAGATGCCAAGACCTGGTTCGGTGCGGCACCGCCCGACCTGACCCTGGTCGCCCGCGTGCGTGGCACCGACTGGCTGTATGGTTACCTGAAGTCGTTCTACGAAGATCCTGCGCGCCCTTGGGGCGTCAACAACAAGGTCTTCCCGAACGTCGGCATGCCTAACGTGCTGGTCGGCCTGCAAGGTCGCCAGGTTGTCGGCTGCAAGCAGGTGCAGATCGTAGAGGACGGCAAGAAGCAATATGACCCTCTGACGGGTACGCCGCTGACGCATGAAGCCTGTGATCAACTGACCATCGTGCCGAAAAGTGGGGCGCTGACTGAAGAGCAGTTCGATGAGAAGGTCAAGAATCTGGTAACCTTCCTCGCTTACTCGGCTAACCCGGTTAAGCTGCAACATCAGCGCATCGGTACGTACGTATTGCTGTACCTGGCGTTCTTCTTCGTATTCGCTTACCTGCTCAAGCGCGAATACTGGAAAGACGTGCACTGATAACGTTTCAAGCAATTGCTGTTAATCGCGCGCGCCCAAGGGCGTCTCTGAAGATGTAACGTATCTGGTTATCCAGAGGTTACGGAGAGGCGCCCTCTGGGCGCGCTCGTTTTTTCCGCTTTCGAAATTTCAACAAGCGAGGAGGACCGCCATGGGCGTGACCAATCGGTTGGCCTGTTACTCCGACCCCGCCGACCACTATTCCCACCGGGTACGCATCGTACTCGCAGAGAAGGGTGTCAGCGCCGAGATCATTTATGTGGAAGCTGGTCGCCAGCCGCCTAAACTGATCGAAGTGAACCCTTACGGGAGTTTGCCCACCCTGGTTGATCGTGACCTGGCGTTGTGGGAATCGACCGTAGTGATGGAATATCTGGATGAGCGTTACCCGCACCCGCCGCTACTGCCGGTTTATCCCGTGGCGCGTGCAAACAGCCGTCTGCTGATCCATCGTATCCAGCGTGACTGGTGTGGCCTGGTGGATCTGATTCTGGATTCGCGGACCAAGGAAGCAGCCCGCGTCGTGGCCCGCAAGGAGCTGCGCGAGAGCCTGACAGGCGTGTCGCCGTTGTTCGCGGACAAGCCGTTTTTCCTCAGTGAGGAACAAAGTCTGGTGGATTGCTGCCTATTACCAATACTCTGGCGCTTGCCGATTCTGGGTATTGAATTGCCGCGGCCTGCGAAGCCGCTGCTTGATTATATGGAGCGCTCGTTTGCGCGTGAGGCTTTCCAGGCAAGTCTGTCTGGTGTCGAACGCGATATGCGCTAAGGCTTAAGGAGCCGCTATGAACTCCAGTCGACCTTATCTGGTCCGCGCGCTCTATGAGTGGATTGTAGATAACGATTGCACCCCGCACATGCTGGTCAATTCCGAGTACCCGTCGGTGCAGGTGCCTCAGGGTTTTGCCAGTGAAGGGCAGATTGTCCTGAACGTATCGCCGGCAGCCGTGCGGCATTTGCACATGGACAACGAAGCGGTCAGCTTCGAAGGGCGCTTCGGTGGCGTGCCGCACACCCTGTACGTGCCTATCGCATCGATCCTGGGCATTTACGCTCGGGAGAACGGTCAGGGCATGGTGTTTGATCTGGAATCGCCTATGGAAGACGAGGAAGAGATCGAGCCGGATGACGATGTTCCGCCGCCCGACAGCGAGCCGCCGCGACCAAGCGGAAGGCCGAGTTTGAAGGTGGTGAAGTAATAAAAAAGGCGATCCGGATGGATCGCCTTTTTTATTGCTTCACCACCTTCAAACCCTTAGGAGCTGCCGAAGGCTGCGATCTTTTGATTTTGATTTTTCCAAAGATCAAAAGATCGCAGCCTCGTTTCACTCGACAGCTCTTACAGATCGTGGCGCATCAATCGATGTACTCGAACAACTTGACAATCTTCTGCACGCCAGACACGCCTTGCACCAGATTGGTCGCCTGGGCCGCTTCCTGCTTGGTCAGCAGGCCCAGCAGGTAGACGATGCCATTCTCGGTGACAACCTTGATGCGCGAGCCCGGAATGCTCGCATCGGTCAGCATCTGGGTCTTGATCTTGGAGGTCAGCCAGGTGTCGTTCTGGCGAGCGAGGAAGCCTGAAGGTGGCAGTACCTGCAGTTCGTTATGCACCGTCTTCACGCGCTGGACCGAAGAGGCGGCCTGTTCGGCCTTGGCCTTCAGGTCTGCGGTAGGCGTTTGCCCGGCCAGCAATACCACGCCGTTGAAGCTGGTGACTACGATGTGCGAATCGTTGTCCAGGGCGGGGTCGGCCTTGGCGATGTTCACGCCGACCTTGGTTTCGATCAGGGTGTCATCGATCTTGCTGCCGAAGGTGCGGGTCCCGCGGTCATCATCAATCGGCGCCTCACGGCTGGCGTTAACCACCGAAGTGCAGCCGCTGATACCGAGGCATAGTGTCAGGGCCATCAGGCCTAGGCGATTAGGGGTCATTCTTCACTCCCGAACAGTTGGCTGTCGATCAAGTCGCAGAGGCAATGGATCGCCAGCAGGTGGACTTCCTGAATACGTGCAGTGACGTTGGCCGGGACGCGGATCTCGACGTCCTCGGGCAAAAGCAGTGATGCCATGCCACCACCGTCGCGGCCCGTCATTGCTACGACAATCATTTCGCGATCATGTGCGGCCTGGATCGCTTGAATAATATTGGCCGAGTTGCCGCTGGTCGAAATTGCCAGCAATACGTCGCCTGGTTGGCCCAGGGCGCGGATCTGCTTGGAGAAGATTTCGTTATAGCTGTAGTCGTTGGCGATCGAGGTGATCGTCGAGCTGTCGGTGGTCAGCGCAATGGCTGGGAGGCTGGGGCGCTCGCGTTCGAAGCGGTTGAGCAGCTCCGAGGAAAAATGCTGGGCGTCACCAGCAGAACCGCCGTTGCCGCAGGACAGCATCTTGCCCTCGTTGAGCAGGGCGTTGACCATCACCTGGCTGGCTTGCTCGATGTGCGGTGCAAGTACGTCCATCGCCATTTGCTTGGTGTCGATACTGGCCTGAAAAAGCTGGCGAATTCGGGATTGCATGTCCATCTGTGTGACCTTAATTAGCGCGGCTACCTGGCACAGGAATGTGCAGCCCGCAAAGCAAAGAGCAAAAGTGTTGGGTGGAAGTGTCCGGTTCTGCGCGCAGTCGATCAGCTGTCGAAGGCATTTTGCAACCAGTTCAACTGATCGAGATTGCTGTCGATGGCAATCACGTCGAAACGGCAAGGGGAATTGGCCCAGCGCGACTCGCGCTGAAGAAAATACTGCGCGGCAAAAATCAGCTTCTGCCGTTTGCGCTCATCGATGCTATCGAGCGCGCCACCCCATTGAGTGTTTTTTCTGTAGCGGACTTCAACGAATACTACTGTATCGCCATCGAGCATGACCAGATCAAGCTCGCCGCGTTTGCATAACCAGTTCTGCGCCAGCAGGCGCAGACCCTGTTGTTGCAGATGCTCGAGCGCATGGCGCTCGGCATCCTGACCGCTTTGTCGGCGTGTCCTCTCGGGCATCAGCGCGAGGTGTCCGGCAGGCGCTGGACCTGGCCATTGACGAACTGCGCCCACGGCAACTGACGTTCGACGCGCTGGTTCTGGGTCATGCCCAGGCTGCCCGACTCACCCTCGATGCGGCTGTCCGGCAAAGCCTTGAGCTGCCCCAGGCGAGGTGCCAGGCGGTAGGCATCGGCGCCCATCGCATACAGGCGTCCCAGGCTGCCGGCGGCTTGTGGCCATTGGGCGGTAACCTGTTTGCGCAGCGGATCGTTGACGTCCAGCAACCATGGGGTTTCGCAGAACCGCACGCCATTCATATCGTTGTACTGGTTCACATCACCGCTGGCACTGTACACGTGGGACGTGGCGTAGACCGGCACGTCACCCGCGTACTGGAAGTTCAGGGTCGGCTTGATCTGCTGGGCTTGCTGCGGAGTTGCCGCCAGGAAGATGAACTCGATGTCCTGGCGACGCGAAGGCTGGGCGGCGACCTGCGAACCTATCGTGGTTTGCAGGCTCTTGGCACGACCTTCGCTCTGACGCAGCTGGAACATGTCGGCAATCTGCTGGGCCAGTTGCACCGGCTGGTCAACGCGTTCGGTGGCGACGATGCTGCCGCCGTTGGCTTGCCAATCCTGGCTGAACGCTCGCAGTACACGGTCGCCCCATTCACCTTTGGGTACCATGATGGCGGCGCGGGTCAGGCCGTCGGCGCGAGCGCGGCGGGAGACTTCCCGGGCTTCGTCTTCGGCGGCAAGCCCAAACTGGAACAGTTGGGCCGGACCCTGGGTGCCTTCACTGTAGTTCAGGGCCAGGGTAGTGATCGGCAGTTGCGGGCGAGTGCTGAGTTGTTTGACCAGTGGCTTTTCCAGTGGCCCCACGACCAGTTGCACGCCGTCGGCCTGGGCCTTGCGATAGAACTCGTCCATGGAGGTCAGGCGCGAGCTGTCATAGAACTCGATGGCCGGCGGATTCTGACCGGCTTGCTGTGCCTGGTAGTGCGCGGCCATGAAGCCTTCGCGCAGCGCCTTGCCGACAGCGGCCAGCGGGCCGTCCTGTGGCAACAGCAGGCCGATCTTGCCCAGGGGCTGGCTGGCCAGTTCCTTGAGCTTGGTCAGGGGGATTGGCAACTGGATGGCTGCCGGATGCTTGGGGTTCTGGGCGCGCCAGTTGTCGATCGCGGCCTGCTGTTGCTCCAGGGTGCCCGCCGTCTTCACGGCCAGCGCCAGGCTCATCCAGCCACCGAGGTCATCGGTGGAGGTGGGCTGCAGTTGGTCGGTTGGCAGCGAAGCGATCAGGGTCCAGATCGCTTCATGGTTCTTGCCGGCGGCTTCGCCTTCGAGCATGGGCGCAATGAAAATGCGCTCCCGTGCAGCCGCCAACGCTTGTCCGTCGGCTTCAAGCGCGCGGGCATGCACGGTACCGGTACGCACCTGTTGCTCGACCGGCAGTTCGCTCAGGCGCTGCAGGCTCGGATGGCTCAATGCAGTCAGCGCTGCCTTGGGCTGATTGCGCACCATCGCCAGTTCTGCGGCCAGCGTGCTGGCGAACACCTGCTGTCCAGGCTTGAGTTGTTCCACCGGTACTTGCTGGAGGATTTGCGCCGATTGGCCAGCGTTACCCTGGCGATAGGCCAGGTCGGCGGCGCTCAAGCGTAACAGCGCAGCTTTTTCCGGGTCTTTGCTCTGGGAAGCCTGCTCGAGCAGTTGCTCGATACTGGCATCCGGAGTCCGTGGAAGGTCGCCAAGGCTGGAGGAGGGCGAGCTGGCGCAGGCCGCCAGCAAGGCAGCGAGGCAGAGGGCAGTGAACAGCCGCAGGCAAGCGATCATGTAGTGTTCCTGATACTCGATCAAATTAGCGTGGAATTGTACCCAAGCACTGGCCGGGGCGCGATGTTACTGGCGTGAATCGATCAATTTAGCTCATGCAAATGTTGCAGCACGGCAACTGAGGCAGGTAAACCTGCAGTGGCAGACGCCTGTCGCCAGCGGCGCTACGCGCTACAATGGCGACTTTTAACGATCATGAGGTGTGCGCTTTGACTGCTCCAGGTGCTTTGAATTCCGCGGCTGGCTCGCTTTATGTGGTGGCGACGCCCATCGGCAACCTGGACGACATCAGTGCGCGCGCCCTAAAGATCCTCCGTGATGTCGCCTTGATTGCCGCCGAAGATACCCGGCACTCCCAGCGCCTGATGCAGCACTTTGGCATTCCAACGCCGCTGGCGGCCTGTCATGAGCACAACGAACGGGATGAAGGTAGCCGCTTTATTACCCGGTTGCTGGCAGGGGACGATGTGGCATTGATATCCGATGCCGGCACGCCGTTGATTTCCGATCCGGGCTACCACCTGGTGCGCCAGGCGCGCGCGGCCGGCATTAATGTAGTGCCCGTCCCGGGTGCCTGTGCATTGATTGCGGCATTGTCGGCTGCGGGCCTGCCGTCGGACCGCTTCATCTTCGAAGGGTTTCTGCCCGCCAAGGCAGTAGGCCGCCGGGCCCGCCTGGAGCTGGTCAAGGAAGAACCGCGTACCTTGATCTTCTATGAGGCGCCGCACCGTATCCTGGAGTGTCTGCAGGATATGGAACTGGTGTTTGGTGGTGAGCGTCCGGCCTTGCTGGCCCGGGAGATCACCAAGACTTTCGAAACCCTCAAGGGGCTGCCCCTGGCCGAGTTGCGCGAGTTCGTCGAGTCGGACAGCAATCAGCAGCGGGGCGAGTGTGTGGTGCTGGTGGCGGGTTGGTCCATGCCTGAAACAGAAGATGCGGTCAGCAGCGAGGCCATGCGCATCCTCAATCTTCTGCTCGAAGAGATGCCGCTCAAGCGTGCCGCCGCCCTGGCCGCGCAAATCACCGGTGAGCGCAAGAATGTGTTGTATCAGGTCGCGCTGGAAAAACAGAAGGGCGAGTGAAAACCCGACGCGCAGGAGTGGCCAAAGGCTTTTAGCGCTTGTTCTTCGGCCGCTGTCCCGTTAACCTTCGCGGCGGAGAGTCGATCGGACAGTCGCTGCCCTCTATGAAAATTAGGGGGGGGAGGAAAGTCCGGGCTCCATAGGGCGAAGTGCCAGGTAATGCCTGGGAGGCGTGAGCCTACGGAAAGTGCCACAGAAAATAACCGCCTAAGCGCTTCGGCGCCGGTAAGGGTGAAAAGGTGCGGTAAGAGCGCACCGCACGTCTGGCAACAGTTCGTGGCTAGGTAAACCCCACTTGGAGCAAGACCAAATAGGGTCCCAAGGCGTGGCCCGCGCTGGGACCGGGTAGGTTGCTAAAGATGTCCAGTGATGGCCATCGTAGACGAATGACTGTTCAAGACAGAACCCGGCTTACAGATCGACTCTCCACCTTTTTCCCTCCCTGTTTGCAGCATTGGACAGGGCGCAGACAGTAGCGCTTTTCCTCCTTCCAGAAACCTCAGCAGAAGCACTTTCGTAATACCAAAAAAATCTTACACTTAACAAACTACTTTAACTTCCGGGCGCAGCCTTCAGTGCTGGTTCAAGTTATTGAGCAAGATTATGCGTCAGATTCTCGTTGCCCCCCCTTTTGCGCTCTTAAATCACAGTTATGTAAGACTTTTCCTTTACCGCGCGCCTTGACGGTGTGGTGGGCGCATTCCTATAGTGTGCGCAAGTGGCGGAAAGTGGCATGAAGTGGGTTTTTTGAGCTCAAAACGCTAAAATTTGGAGAAACGCTGACGTGTTTCGCGGAGCTAACGCTATCAGTCTCGACGCAAAAGGCCGTCTCGCTATGCCGAGCCGGTATCGCGACGAGCTCGTTTCGCGTAGTTCCGGGCAGTTAATCGTCACGATCGATGCCGTTGATCCCTGTTTGTGTGTTTACCCCCTCGATGAGTGGGAAATTATTGAAACCAAATTGCGCGCACTGCCTTCGCTTCGCGAAGAAAACCGCCGCCTGCAACGTTTACTGATTGGTAACGCCGTCGACCTCGAGCTCGATGGCAGTGGTCGTTTTCTGGTTCCGCCGCGTTTGCGTGAATATGCCAAGTTGGATAAGCGCGCGATGTTGGTAGGCCAACTGAACAAGTTCCAATTATGGGACGAGGATGCCTGGGATGCGGTTTCTGCCGCTGACCTGGCTGCTATTCAACAACCGGGCGCCATGCCTGATGAACTGCGTGATTTAATTCTGTGACTATTGATAGCGGCTTCAACCACATCACCGTACTGCTTGACGAAGCCGTGGAGGCTCTCGCCGTACGTCCTGATGGCTGCTATCTGGACGGTACGTTCGGACGCGGCGGACACAGCCGTTTGATCCTCAGCCAGCTGGGGCCCGATGGCCGGTTGCTGGGATTCGACAAAGATCCTCAAGCGATTGCCACTGGGCAAACGCTGGCGGCCGAAGACGGCCGCTTTGTCGTTGTGCAGCGCAGCTTTGCCGAGCTGGGCTCGGAAGTGGCCGAGCGCGGGCTGGCCGGCAAGGTCAGCGGGATCCTGCTGGACCTCGGCGTGTCTTCCCCGCAGCTTGACGACCCTGAGCGCGGTTTCAGTTTCCTCAACGACGGCCCGTTGGACATGCGCATGGATCCTTCGCGAGGGATCAGCGCTGCCGAATTCGTCAACACCGCGCCGGTGGAAGAGATTGCCCGGGTGTTCAAGGAATACGGCGAAGAACGTTTTTCCGGACGCATGGCTCGAGCCGTCGCTGAGCGTCGCGATATCAAGCCATTCGAGCGCACCGGCGACCTGGCTGAAGTCCTGAAAGTCGCCAACCCGGCATGGGAGAAGGGCAAGAACCCGGCCACCCGTGCTTTCCAGGGCTTGCGTATCCACGTCAACAACGAGCTGGGCGACCTGGAGGCTGGCCTCGAAGCCGCCCTGGAGTGCCTGGAAATCGGCGGCCGCCTGGTAGTGATCAGCTTTCATTCCCTGGAAGACCGCATCGTCAAGCTCTTCATGCGCAAGCTGGTGAAAGGCGAAGCGGACAACCTGCCGCGCAACCTGCCGGTGCGGCATGTGGCCTTCGAGCCGAAAATCAAAGTCCATGGCAAAGCGCAGTCCGCCTCCGAGGCCGAACTCAAAGCCAACCCACGTTCCCGTAGCGCCGTCATGCGTGTCGCGGAGAAGTTGCGGTGAGCAAGCTTTTCGCCAAGCCACTTCCCGGCGGAAGCTTTTTCATGCTGCTGCTATTTGTCGGTGTGCTCGTGTCGGCTATCGGCGTGTCCTACAGTGCCCACTGGAACCGCCAGTTGCTGAACTCGCTGTACAACGAATTGAGCGTGCGCGACAAGGCGCAGGCGGAGTGGGGGCGGCTGATTCTCGAGCAGAGTACCTGGACCGCACACAGCCGAATCGAAGTTCTGGCCTCAGAGCAACTGAAGATGCGCATTCCCGGCGCAGCTGAAGTGCAAATGGTGGCGCCATGATGAAACTCGAGGGCGCACTGTTCCCATGGCGGTTTCGCCTGGTACTGGGCTTGCTCGGCGTCATGGTCGCGGCGATCTGCTGGCGTATCATTGACCTGCAAATCGTTGACCGTGCGTTCCTTAAAGGCCAGGGCGATGCGCGCAGCGTTCGTCACATTCCCATTCCGGCTCACCGTGGCCTGATCACCGACCGTAACGGCGAGCCTTTGGCCGTCAGTACGCCGGTCACCACGCTGTGGGCCAACGCCAAGGAAATGCAACAGGCCAAAGAGAAGTGGCCAGCACTGGCGGCGGCTCTGGGCCAGGACCCGAAAGCCCTGAGCGAGCGTCTCGAAGCCCAGGCCAACAAGGAATTCATCTACCTGGTGCGTGGCCTGACCCCGGAGCAGGGGCAGTCGGTACTCGACCTGAAAGTACCCGGCGTCTATGGCATCGAAGAGTTCCGGCGTTTTTATCCTGCCGGTGAAGTCACCGCGCACATGGTCGGGTTCACCGATATCGACGACCACGGGCGCGAAGGAGTCGAGCTGGCCTATGACGAATGGCTCGCGGGTGTCCCGGGCAAGCGCCAGGTCATCAAGGACCGGCGCGGCCGACTGATCAAGGATGTACAGGTCACCAAAAACGCCAAGGCCGGCAAGCCCTTGGCGTTGTCCATTGACCTGCGCCTGCAATACCTGGCCAACCGCGAGCTGCGCAACGCAATCATCGAGAATGGCGCCAAGGCCGGCAGCCTGGTGATCATGGATGTGAAGACCGGCGAAATCCTCGCCATGGTCAACCAGCCAACATACAACCCGAACAACCGTCGCAACCTGCAGCCGGCGATGATGCGCAACCGCGCAATGATCGACGTGTTCGAGCCGGGTTCGACCATGAAAGCGATTTCCATGAGCGCCGCGATTGAATCCGGGCGCTGGAAACCGACCGATACCGTCGAGGTCTATCCAGGCAGCTTGCAGATCGGTAAATACACCATCAAGGACGTATCCAAGTCCGAGGGACCGGTACTCGACCTGACCGGTATCCTGATCAACTCCAGTAACGTCGGCATGAGCAAGATCGCCTTCGACATTGGCGGCGAAACCATTTTCCGCCTGGCGCAGAAAGTCGGCCTCGGCCAGGACACCGGCCTGGGCTTCCCGGGCGAGCGCGTCGGCAACCTGCCGAACTACCGCGAATGGCGCAAGGCTGAAACCGCCACGTTGTCCTACGGCTACGGTATTTCCGTGACCGCGATCCAGTTGGTGCACGCGTTTTCAGCCCTGGCCAACAACGGTCGCCTGGCGCCACTGACGCTGATCAAGACCGACAAGGCCCCGCAGACCACCCAGGTATTGCCCGAGACAGTCGCGAAGACCATGCAGACCATGCTGCAACAAGTGATCGAAGCCCCGCGCGGCGTGTTCCGTGCACAGGTCCCGGCTTATCACGTGGGCGGCAAGTCGGGTACCGCACGTAAAACCTCGGTTGGCACCAAAGGTTACGCCGAGAATTCCTACCGATCGCTGTTCGCCGGCTTCGGCCCGATGAGCGACCCGCGGTACGCAATCGTTGTAGTCATCGATGAACCAAGCAAAGCCGGTTACTTCGGCGGTCTGGTATCGGCGCCAGTGTTCAGCAAAGTGATGTCCGGGACCTTGCGCCTGATGAACATCACTCCTGACAACCTGCCTCCGGTCCAGCAGGCCAATGCCACCCCGGCTGTTCCGCTGAAAGCCAATGGAGGGCGCGGCTGATGTCTCTAAGTCTGAACAAGATATTTGCCCACGCCGGTCGTGATCTGCTGATCCGCGAACTGACCCTTGATAGCCGCAATGTGCGGGCTGGCGACCTGTTCCTGGCCGTGCCTGGCGGCAAGTTCGACGGCCGTGCGCACATCGGCGATGCCTTGCAGCGCGGCGCCGCGGCCGTGGCCTATGAGGTTGAAGGCGCTACCGTGCTGCCGATCACTGACGTGCCGCTGATTCCGGTCAAGGGCCTGGCAGCGCAGCTGTCGGACATCGCCGGGCGATTTTATGGTGACCCGAGCCGCCACCTGAACCTGGTCGGCGTCACTGGCACCAACGGCAAGACCAGTGTTACCCAGCTGGTCGCGCAAGCCCTGGACCTGCTCGGTCAGCACTGCGGCATTGTTGGCACCCTGGGCAGCGGTTTTTACGGCGCCCTGGAAAGCGGCCTGCACACGACGCCGAACCCGATAGCCGTACAGGCGACCCTCGCCGACTTGAAGAAAGCCGGGGCCAAGGCCGTGGCCATGGAAGTGTCCTCCCACGGTCTGGATCAGGGGCGAGTGACGGCCCTGGCGTTCGACGTGGCAGTGATGACCAACCTGTCCCGCGATCACCTCGATTACCACGGCACCATGCAGGCTTACGGTGAAGCCAAGGCGAAGCTGTTTGCCTGGAATGACCTGAAATGCCGCGTGGTGAATCTCGACGACGAGTTCGGCCGCCAGCTGGCCGCTGACAAACGCGAGTCGCGACTGATCACCTATAGCCTCGAAGACGCCCGCGCCTACCTTTATTGCCGTGAAGCGCATTTCGACGACGAAGGCGTGCGCGCCACGCTGGTCACGCCTCAGGGCGAGCATCACTTGCGCAGCACATTGCTCGGCCGGTTTAACCTGAGCAACGTGTTGGCCGCAGTCGGCGCCTTGCTCGGCCTGGATTACGCGCTCGACGAAATTCTCAAGGTGCTGCCGAAACTTGAAGGCCCGGCCGGTCGCATGCAGCGCCTGGGCGGCGGCACTCAACCGTTGGTGGTGGTCGATTACGCCCACACACCGGATGCGTTGGAAAAAGTATTGATGGCCCTGCGCCCACACGCCAAAGGGCGCCTGTTGTGCCTGTTCGGCTGCGGCGGTGACCGTGATCGCGGCAAGCGCCCGCTGATGGCGGAAGTGGTGGAGCGTCTGGCGGACGGCGTGCTGGTCACCGATGACAACCCGCGTACCGAAGACCCTTCGGTGATCTTCGACGACATTCGTGCCGGTTTCAGCGCTGTGGATAACGTAACCTTCGTTGCCGGTCGTGGCCAGGCGATTGCCCAGCTGATTGCCGGTGCCTCGGCCGATGACGTCATCGTGCTGGCGGGCAAAGGCCACGAGGACTATCAGGAAATCAACGGCGAACGTCAGCCGTTCTCCGACCTGGTCGAGGCCGATCGCGCCCTGACCGCATGGGAGGTGGCCCGTGCTTGAAGCCTTGAAATTGAGCGAACTCACCGGCGCGCTGAACGCCCGCCTGGTCAGTGCCGATGCGAGCTTCAACGGCGTCAGCATCGACAGCCGCGCGATCCAGCCGGGCCAGCTGTTCGTGGCCCTGACCGGTCCGCGGTTTGACGGGCATGACTATCTCAATGACGTCGCCGCCAAAGGCGCAGTAGCGGCATTGGTCGAGCGTGAAATCGCCGACAGCCCGCTGGCGCAACTGGTGGTCAAAGACACCCGCCAGGCCCTCGGTCAACTGGGCGCGATCAACCGTGTCGCGTTCACCCAGCCCGTGGCGGCCATTACCGGTTCCAGCGGCAAGACCACGGTCAAGGAAATGCTTGCAAGCATCTTGCGCACCCGTGGTCCCGTGCTGGCCACCCGCGGCAACCTGAACAACGACCTGGGCGCGCCCCTGACCTTGCTCGAACTGGCGCCGGAACATACCGCTGCCGTGATCGAACTGGGTGCTTCGCGTCTCGGCGAAATTGCCTACACCGTTGCGATGACCAAGCCCCATGTCGCCGTGCTCAATAACGCCGGGACTGCCCACGTGGGTGAGTTTGGCGGGCCGGACAAAATCGTCGAGGCCAAGGGCGAGATTATCGAAGGGCTGGATGCCGACGGCGTCGCCGTGCTCAATCTAGATGACAAGGCTTTTGAAATCTGGAAGACCCGCGCAGCCGGTCGCAAAGTACTGACCTTTGCCCTGAGCAATGTCGCGGCCGACTTCTACGCCAGTGATCTGGATCGCGACGCTCGCGGCTGCCCGGCGTTCAACCTGCACAGTCCCGACGGTGTGGAGCGTGTTCAATTGAACCTGCTCGGCACCCATAACGTCGCCAATGCCATGGCTGCCGCAGCCGCTGCCCATGCGCTGGGTGTATCCCTGTTCGGCATTGCCACCGGCCTCGGCGCGGTGCAACCGGTCAAGGGTCGCACCGTTGCGCAGCTGGCCAGCAACGGCATGCGCGTCATCGATGACACTTACAACGCGAACCCCACCTCCATGTGCGCCGCCGTTGATATACTCGCCGGCTTTTCCGGCCGCACCGTTCTGGTGCTCGGGGATATCGGCGAGTTGGGTGACTGGGCGGAGCAGGGGCACCGCGACGTGGGCGAATACGCCCGCGGCAAAGTCAGCGCGCTTTACGCTGTTGGGCCAATGATGGCCCACGCCGTGACCGCGTTTGGCGAGCACGCCCGTCACTTCAGCACTCAGGCTGAACTGATCCAGGCCCTCGGCGCCGAGCAAGACACCAACACCACCATTTTGATCAAGGGCTCGCGCAGCGCTGCGATGGAAAACATCGTTGCCGCTTTGTGCGGGTCCAGTTTGGAGAAACATTAATGCTGCTGCTGCTAGCGGAGTACATGCAACAGTTCTACAAAGGCTTCGCGGTCTTCCAGTACCTGACCCTGCGCGGGATTCTCGGTGTGCTGACCGCGCTGGTCCTTTCGCTGTGCTATGGCCCGTGGATGATTCGTACCCTGCAGAAGCGTCAGATCGGCCAATCGGTTCGTAACGACGGTCCGCAATCGCACCTGTCCAAGTCGGGCACCCCGACCATGGGCGGCGCGCTGATCCTGTCTTCGATCGGCGTCAGCACCTTGCTCTGGGCTGACCTGAGCAACCGCTACGTCTGGACCGTATTGCTGGTGACCCTGCTGTTCGGCGCGATCGGCTGGGTGGATGACTACCGCAAGGTGATCGAGAAAAACTCCCGTGGCCTGCCGAGCCGCTGGAAATACTTCTGGCAGTCGGTATTCGGCCTGGGCGCGGCGATCTTCCTGTTCATGACCGCCACCACGCCTGTGGAAACCACGCTGATCCTGCCGATGCTCAAGGACTACAGCATTCCATTGGGCGCGGGCTTCATTGTCCTGACCTACTTCGTCATCGTCGGCTCGAGCAATGCGGTCAACCTGACCGACGGTCTCGATGGCCTGGCGATCATGCCGACCGTGATGGTCGGTGGCGGGCTCGGGATCTTCTGCTATCTGTCGGGTAACGTGAAATTCGCCGAATACCTGCTGATTCCTTATGTGCCGGGTGCCGGTGAACTGATCGTATTCTGCGGCGCGCTGATCGGTGCGGGCCTGGGCTTCCTCTGGTTCAACACCTATCCGGCCCAAGTCTTCATGGGTGACGTCGGCGCGCTGGCGTTGGGCGCTGCCCTGGGCACCATCGCGGTCATCGTCCGTCAGGAAATCGTCCTGTTCATCATGGGCGGTGTGTTCGTGATGGAAACCCTGTCGGTGGTCATCCAGGTGGCCTCCTTCAAGTTGACCGGCCGCCGGGTGTTCCGCATGGCACCCATACACCACCATTTTGAACTCAAGGGCTGGCCCGAGCCGCGCGTGATCGTCCGATTCTGGATCATCACCGTGATTCTCGTACTGGTTGGCCTTGCCACCCTGAAGCTGAGGTAGAACGAGTGTCTCTGATCGCTTCTGACCACTTCCGCATCGTTGTCGGCCTCGGCAAGAGCGGCATGTCCCTGGTTCGCTTCCTGGCGAACCGGGGCACGTCGTTTGCTGTCGCCGACACGCGGGAAGATCCACCGGAACTGGCCACGCTCAAGCGTGACTATCCGCACGTGGAAGTGCGTTGTGGCGAGCTTGACGTCGAGTTCCTGTGCCGTGCCGACGAGCTCTACGTGAGCCCCGGCCTGGCGCTGGCGACCCCGGCCTTGCAGGCCGCCGCCGCCCGTGGGGTGAAATTGTCCGGTGACATCGAGCTGTTCGCGCGTAACGCGAAGGCACCGATAGTCGCCATCAGTGGTTCCAACGCGAAAAGCACCGTCACCACCCTCGTCGGCGAGATGGCCGCAGCGGCCGGCAAGCGCGTGGCGGTCGGCGGGAACCTGGGCACGCCGGCGCTGGACCTGCTCGCCGACGACGTCGAGCTGTATGTCATGGAACTGTCGAGCTTCCAGCTGGAAACCACCGACAATCTCGGCGCTGAAGTGGCGACCGTGCTCAACGTCAGCGAAGACCACATGGACCGCTACAGCGGCCTGCCGGCCTATCACCTGGCCAAGCACCGGATCTTCCGCGGCGCCCGCCAGTTCGTGGTCAACCGCCAGGATGCCCTGAGCCGTCCGCTGATGGGCGAAGGCCAGCCATGCTGGACCTTCGGCCTGAGCAAACCTGATTTCAAGGCATTCGGTATCCGCGAAGAAGACGGCGAGAAGTACCTGGCCTTCGAATTTCAAAACCTGATGCCGGTGCGCGAGTTGAAGATTCGCGGTGCCCACAATCAATCCAACGCCCTGGCGGCATTGGCGCTGGGGCACGCCGTGGGCCTGCCGTTCGACGCCATGCTGTCGAGCCTGCACACCTTCGCCGGCCTTGAACACCGATGCCAATGGGTCCGCGACCTGGATGGCGTGGGCTACTACAACGACTCCAAGGCCACCAACGTAGGCGCCGCACTGGCAGCCATCGAAGGCCTGGGCGCCGATATCGACGGCAAGGTCGTGCTGATCGCCGGTGGCGACGGCAAGGGGGCAGAATTCACCGACTTGCGCGATCCGGTGGCAGCCAACTGCCGTGCCGTGATCCTGATGGGCCGTGACTCCGACAAGATCGGTGCAGCCATTGGCGACCGTGTGCCGCTGATCCGCGTCGGCTCCCTGGTCGAGGCGGTGGAACAATGCCGCGCCGCCGCCCATCCAGGTGACGTGGTGCTGCTGTCGCCGGCCTGCGCCAGTTTCGACATGTTCAAGAATTACGAAGACCGTGGTCACCAGTTCGTCCGCGCTGTGGAGGATCTGGCATGAGCCTGCTTAATATCATCAAGCCGTACCCGTCGCCGATCATTACCGGGCGCGGCATCGATCTCGACTTCCCGATGCTCGCCGGGTGCCTGGCATTGCTGGGCCTGGGCCTGGTGATGATTGCCTCGGCGTCGACCGAAGTCGCTGCCGTACAGTCGGGCAGCGCCCTCTATTACATGATCCGCCACCTGATCTATGTGGTGCTGGGCCTGGGCGCCTGCATCGTCACCATGATGATCCCGATCGCCACCTGGCAGCGCCTGGGCTGGCTGATGCTGATTGGCGCGTTCGGCTTGCTGGTGATGGTGATCATTCCCGGCATTGGCCGTGAAGTGAACGGTTCGATGCGCTGGATCGGCTTCAGCTTCTTCAACGTGCAGCCTTCCGAAATCGCCAAGGTGTTCGTGGTGATCTACCTCGCTGGCTACCTGGTGCGGCGCCAGAAAGAAGTACGTGAAAGCTGGATGGGCTTTTTCAAACCGTTCATCGTGCTGTTGCCGATGGCCGGCCTGTTGCTGATGGAACCGGACTTCGGTGCCACCGTCGTGATGATGGGTGCCGCTGCGGCCATGCTGTTTCTCGGCGGGGTCGGGTTGTTCCGCTTCCTGCTGATGGTGCTGCTGGCAGTCGGCGCAGTCGTGCTGCTGATCCAGATGCAGCCTTACCGGATGGCGCGTCTGACCAACTTTGCCGACCCATGGGCTGACCAGTTTGGCGCCGGCTACCAGCTGTCCCAGGCGTTGATCGCTTTCGGTCGCGGCGAGTGGCTGGGCGTTGGCCTGGGCAACAGCGTGCAAAAGCAGTTTTACCTGCCGGAAGCCCACACCGACTTCGTGTTCTCGGTCCTGGCCGAAGAGCTGGGTGCGGTAGGTTCGCTGTTCACGGTTGCGCTGTTTGCCTTCGTCTGTGTGCGCGGGATGTACATCGGTTATTGGGCGGAAAAAGCCAAGCAGTTCTTTGCCGCCTACATCGCCTATGGCCTGTCGTTCCTGTGGATCGGTCAATTCCTGATCAACATAGGCGTGAACGTCGGCCTGTTGCCAACCAAGGGCCTGACCCTGCCGTTCCTCAGCTATGGCGGCAGCTCGCTGGTGATCTGCTGTGCGTGCCTGGGCCTGCTGCTGCGCATCGAATGGGAGAGTCGAACCCATCTTGGCAGCGAAGAGATGGAATTCCAGGAAAGCGACTTCGCCGAGGAGCCGACCCATGGGCGCTAACGTGCTGATCATGGCGGGCGGCACCGGTGGCCACGTGTTCCCGGCGCTGGCCTGTGCACGTGAGTTCCAGGCCCGCGGTTATACCGTGCACTGGCTTGGCACCCCGCGTGGCATCGAGAACGAACTGGTACCGATGGCCGGTATCGAGCTGCACCGCATCAATGCCAGTGGTCTGCGTGGCAAGGGCAAGTTGTCGCTGCTCAAGGCTCCGATCATGTTGCTCAAGTCGGTCTGGCAGGCGCGGGCGATCATTCGCCAGCTGCAGCCGGTCTGCGTGGTCGGCTTTGGTGGCTATGTGACCGGTCCTGGTGGTGTTGCTGCCAAACTGGCCGGTGTGCCAGTGATCGTTCACGAGCAGAACGCGGTGGCCGGTACCGCCAATCGGTTGCTGGTGCCGTTGGCCGCCCGGGTGTGTGAAGCCTTCCCCGACACCTTTACCCTGTCGGACAGCCGCCGTACCACTGGCAACCCGGTGCGTACCGAACTGTTCCTCGAAACACCGCGTTCGGCCCTGGCCGGTCGCAAAGCGCGTTTGCTGATCCTGGGCGGAAGCCTGGGTGCAGAGCCATTGAACAAGTTGCTGCCTGAAGCCCTGGCCCAAGTCGCTGCCGACCTGCGCCCGGAAGTGTTCCATCAGGCTGGCAAAAACCACGATGAAGTGACTGCAGAGCGCTACCGCGCTGCCGGCGTCGAGGCGCAGGTGCAGCCTTTCATCAAAGACATGGCCCAAGCCTATGGCTGGGCCGACCTGGTGGTGTGCCGCGCAGGCGCGCTGACCATCAGTGAACTGGCTGCCGCCGGTCTGCCCTCGATGCTGGTGCCTTTGCCCCATGCCATCGACGATCACCAGACCCGCAACGCCGATTATTTGGCCCGCGAAGGCGCTGCCTTCCTGATGCCACAAAGAACGACCGGCGCTGCGGATCTTGCCGCACGCCTGACAGAGGTCCTGATGCAACCGCAACGACTCAATGACATGGCCACCGCAGCCCGCCGCCTGGCCAAACCAGATGCTACCCGTAACGTTGTCGATACCTGCCTGGAGGTGGCCCATGGTTGAGAATCAGAAAGCCATGCCTCATCCGGAGATGCGCCGCATCCGTCGCATCCACTTCGTCGGTATCGGCGGCGTGGGCATGTGCGGCATTGCCGAAGTGTTGTTGAACCTGGGTTATGAAGTGTCCGGTTCCGACCTGAAGGCTTCGCCGGTGACCGAGCGCCTGGAATCCTTCGGTGCCCACATCTTTATCGGCCACCGCGCCGAGAACGCCGCGACGGCCGATGTGCTGGTCACTTCGAGCGCCGTGAACACCTCCAACCCGGAAGTCGCCACCGCCCTGGAACGTCGAATCCCGGTGGTGCCGCGCGCTGAAATGCTGGCTGAATTGATGCGCTACCGTCACGGCATTGCCGTCGCCGGTACCCATGGCAAAACCACCACCACCAGCCTGATCGCTTCGGTGTTCGCCGCAGGTGGCCTGGACCCGACGTTCGTCATCGGCGGTCGTCTGAATGCAGCAGGCACCAATGCCCAGCTCGGTACCAGCCGGTACCTGATCGCCGAGGCCGATGAAAGCGACGCCAGTTTCCTGCACTTGCAGCCGCTGGTGGCCGTGGTCACCAACATCGACGCCGATCACATGGCGACCTACGACGGCGACTTCAACAAGCTGAAGAAGACCTTCGTCGAGTTCCTTCACAACCTGCCGTTCTACGGTCTGGCGGTAGTGTGCCTGGACGATCCGGTGGTGCGCGAAATCCTTCCACTGGTCAAGCGTCCGACCGTCACCTACGGCTTCGGCGATGACTGCGACGTGCGCGCAATCAATGTGCGCCAGCAGGGCATGCAGACCTTCTTCACCGTGCTACGCCCTGAGCGCGAGCCGCTGGATGTCTCGGTGAACATGCCGGGCAATCACAACGTATTGAACGCCCTGGCGACCATCTGCATCGCCACCGACGAAGGCGTCAGTGACGAGGCCATCGTCCAGGGCCTGTCGGGCTTCCAAGGTGTCGGCCGACGCTTCCAGGTTTACGGCGAACTGCCGGTAGACGGCGGCAACGTGATGCTGGTGGATGACTACGGCCACCACCCGACCGAAGTCGCCGCCGTGATCAAGGCCGTGCGCGGTGGCTGGCCGGAGCGCCGTCTGGTGATGGTCTACCAGCCGCACCGCTACAGCCGCACCCGCGACCTGTACGACGATTTCGTCAATGTACTGGCCGACGCCAACGTGCTGCTGCTGATGGAAGTCTATCCGGCCGGTGAGGAACCCATCCCGGGCGCCGACAGCCGCAAGCTGTGCAACAGCATCCGCCAGCGTGGTCAGCTCGACCCGATCTACATCGAGCGCGGCGTTGACCTTGCACCGATCGTCAAGCCACTGCTGCGTGCCGGCGACATCTTGCTGTGCCAGGGCGCGGGTGATATCGGTGGCCTCGCCCCGAAACTGCTGAACAGTCCGTTATTCGTTGGCGCCGTTGCTGCGCCGAGCGTGGGGAAGTTGAAATGACCGCTGCATACGCCAACCTCTTTTCCACCATCGCGCCGAAAGACTTCGGTCGGGTGGCCGTGCTGTTCGGTGGCCGGAGCGCCGAGCGCGAGGTTTCCCTGAAATCGGGTAGCGCCGTGCTCGAGGCGCTGCAAAGCGCCGGGGTGGATGCGTTTGGTCTCGACGTGGGCGACGATTTGTTGCAACGCCTGCTGAGCGAAAAGATCGACCGCGCCTTCATCATTCTCCACGGTCGTGGCGGTGAAGACGGCAGCATGCAGGGCCTGCTCGAATGCCTGGGCATCCCGTACACCGGCAGTGGCATCCTCGCGTCGGCGCTGGCCATGGACAAGTTGCGCACCAAGCAGGTCTGGCACAGCCTCGGCATTCCGACGCCACGCCACGCCGTGCTGTGCAGCGAGGCCGATTGTATTTCTGCAGCGACGGAACTGGGCTTCCCTTTGATCGTCAAACCGGCCCATGAAGGTTCAAGTATCGGCATGGCCAAAGTGACTTCCACGTCCGAGTTGATCGACGCCTGGAAAGCGGCCAGTACCTACGATTCGCAAGTGTTGGTCGAGCAATGGATTCAAGGTCCGGAGTTCACCATCGCCACCCTGCGTGACCAGGTGTTGCCTCCGATTGCCCTGGGCACACCGCACAGCTTCTACGACTACGACGCCAAGTACGTGGCCTCCGATACCCAATACCGGATCCCGTGCGGGCTCGACAGCAACAAAGAGAAAGAATTGATCGACCTCACGGCGAAAGCCTGTGAGGCGCTGGGTATCGCCGGTTGGGGCAGGGCAGACGTGATGCAGGACGCCGATGGGCAGTTCTGGTTTCTCGAAGTCAATACCGCGCCGGGCATGACTGATCACAGCCTGGTGCCGATGGCGGCCCGTGCTGCCGGTCTGGATTTCCAGCAACTGGTTCTGGCCATTTTGGCCGCCAGCCTAGAGCCGCGAGGTTAAGACCATGCAAGGCGCCCAGCTGAGACATCAGCCTCCCGCACCGCCCGGCCGCAAGCCGGTGCCGCGGGGTGCAAGCCGAATGGTGGCCAAAGAGCCGATGTCCGCGCGCCTGCCGAAAGCCAACTTCGGTTTTCTCAAAGCCCTGTTCTGGCCAGTGCTGCTGGTCGCCCTGGGTTTCGGTACTTACGAAGGTGCGCAGCGTTTGCTGCCTTACGCTGACCGGCCGATTAGCAAGATCGCGGTACAAGGCGACCTGAGCTACATCAGCCAGCAAGCAGTGCAGCAGCGGATCGCCCCTTTTGTGGCGGCGAGCTTCTTCACCATCGACCTGGCGAGCATGCGTACCGAACTGGAGCAAATGCCCTGGATCGCCCACGCCGAAGTGCGGCGGGTATGGCCGGACCAGGTTGTGATTCGCCTGGAAGAGCAACTGCCGGTGGCCCGTTGGGGCGATGAGTCGTTGCTTAACAACCAGGGCCAGGCGTTCACCCCGCGTGAGCTGGCGAACTACGAACACCTGCCACAGCTGTTCGGTCCACAACGGGCCCAGCAGCAGGTGATGCAGCAGTACCAGGTGCTGAGCCAGATGCTCAGGCCGTTGGGCTTCTCGATTGCACGGCTGGAACTGCGTGAACGCGGCAGCTGGTTCCTGACCACCGGAGCCGGCAGTGCAGGCCCAGGCATCGAGTTGCTGCTGGGACGCGGCAACCTGTTGGAAAAGATGCGCCGTTTTATCGCCATCTATGACAAGACGCTTAAAGAACAGATTACGAACATTGCGCGCATCGATCTGCGCTATGCCAACGGCCTCGCTGTTGGCTGGCGGGAACCTGCAGCGCCCACGACAGCCCAACCCGCTGTCGCGAAGAATTAAGAAGAGGCAGGACCCATGGCAAACGTGCAAAGCGGCAAAATGATCGTCGGTCTGGATATCGGCACATCCAAGGTGGTGGCGCTGGTCGGCGAGGTCGCGGACGATGGCACGCTGGAAATCGTCGGGATAGGTACGCACCCTTCCCGTGGCCTGAAAAAAGGCGTGGTGGTGAACATCGAGTCCACCGTGCAATCGATCCAGCGCGCAATCGAAGAAGCGCAGCTGATGGCCGGTTGCCGGATCCACTCGGCGTTCGTCGGCGTGGCGGGTAATCACATCCGCAGCCTGAACTCCCACGGCATCGTGGCGATTCGTGATCGCGAAGTCAGCTCCGCCGACCTCGAGCGGGTTCTTGACGCTGCCCAGGCCGTGGCGATCCCGGCTGACCAGCGTGTGCTGCACACCCTGCCTCAGGACTACGTGATCGATAACCAGGAAGGCGTACGTGAGCCCCTGGGTATGTCCGGCGTCCGTCTGGAAGCCAAGGTCCACGTGGTCACCTGCGCCGTCAACGCTGCTCAGAACATCGAGAAGTGCGTGCGTCGCTGCGGCCTGGAAATCGACGACATCATTCTCGAGCAACTGGCTTCGGCCTATTCGGTCCTGACCGACGACGAGAAAGAGCTGGGCGTGTGCCTGGTCGACATTGGCGGCGGCACCACCGACATCGCCATCTTCACCGAAGGTGCGATCCGTCACACCGCAGTGATCCCGATTGCGGGCGACCAGGTGACCAACGACATCGCCATGGCGTTGCGCACACCGACCCAGTACGCCGAAGAAATCAAGATCCGCTACGCCTGCGCCCTGGCCAAGCTGGCCGGTGCTGGCGAGACCATCAAGGTGCCAAGCGTTGGCGACCGGCCACCGCGCGAGCTGTCCCGCCAGGCCCTGGCCGAAGTGGTCGAGCCGCGTTACGACGAACTCTTCACCCTGATCCAGGCCGAGCTGCGTCGCAGCGGTTACGAAGACCTGATCCCGGCCGGCATCGTGCTGACCGGTGGCACCTCGAAAATGGAAGGCGCGGTCGAACTGGCCGAGGAAATTTTCCACATGCCGGTCCGCCTGGGCGTGCCGCATGGCGTCAAGGGCCTGGATGACGTGGTGCGCAACCCGATCTATTCCACTGGCGTTGGCCTGTTGATGTACGGCCTGCAAAAGCAGTCTGACGGGATTTCGTTCTCCGGCATCAGCAGCCGCGACGGCTATAGCAATGAAGAAGCCAAACCCGCTTTGCTCGATCGCATCAAGAGCTGGGTGCAGGGCAACTTCTAAAGAATTACCGCAGCACCGCAGTAAAAGCAGTAGGCGAAAAAACTAGAGAATGTAAAGGAGAGGGAAAATGTTCGAACTCGTAGACAACATCCCCGCAAGCCCGGTTATTAAAGTTATCGGTGTTGGCGGAGGCGGCGGCAACGCTGTCAACCATATGGCCAAGAGCAACATTGAAGGCGTCGAATTCATTTGCGCTAACACTGATGCCCAAGCGCTGAAAAGCGTCGGCGCGCGGACCATCCTGCAATTGGGCACAGCCGTGACCAAGGGCCTCGGCGCTGGCGCCAATCCGGAAGTCGGCCGTCAAGCCGCGCTGGAAGACCGCGAGCGTATTGCTGAAGTGCTGCAAGGCACCAACATGTTGTTCATCACCACCGGCATGGGCGGCGGTACCGGTACCGGTGCGGCCCCGATCATTGCCGAAGTGGCCAAGGAAATGGGGATTCTGACGGTTGCTGTCGTGACCCGTCCGTTCCCTTTCGAAGGCCGCAAGCGCATGCAGATCGCCGACGAAGGTATCCGTCTGCTGTCTGAAAGCGTCGACTCGTTGATCACCATCCCCAACGAGAAGCTGCTGACCATCCTCGGCAAGGACGCAAGCCTGTTGTCGGCTTTCGCCAAGGCTGACGATGTACTGGCGGGTGCCGTTCGCGGTATCTCCGACATCATCAAGCGTCCCGGCATGATCAACGTCGACTTTGCCGACGTACGTACCGTGATGAGCGAAATGGGCATGGCGATGATGGGCACTGGCTGCGCCAGCGGTCCGAACCGTGCACGCGAGGCCACCGAAGCGGCCATTCGCAACCCGTTGCTGGAAGACGTGAACCTGCAAGGTGCACGCGGCATCCTGGTGAACATCACCGCCGGTCCTGACCTGTCCCTGGGTGAGTACTCCGACGTGGGTAGCATCATCGAAGCCTTCGCTTCCGAGCACGCCATGGTCAAGGTCGGTACCGTTATCGATCCGGACATGCGCGACGAGCTGCACGTGACTGTAGTAGCGACCGGCCTGGGCGCGAAAATCGAGAAGCCGGTGAAGGTCATCGACAACACCATGCACACCTCCGTGACCTCGCAGCCACAGCAACACGCGCCCGCTCGTCAGGAAGCTCCTGCCGTGAACTACCGTGATCTGGACCGTCCGACCGTCATGCGCAACCAGGCCCAGGCCGGTGCAGCGACTGCCGCGAAGATGAATCCGCAAGATGACCTGGACTACCTGGACATCCCGGCCTTCCTGCGTCGTCAGGCCGATTGATGGAATGTATCAGGGCTATGAAGGTGATTGGTGTTCAGCAAAGGTCTGGTCTGCTATTATCGCCAGCCTTTGTTGATACCAGTTCGCAATTTGCGCTGAAGCGGCCCAAGCCATGATTAAACAACGCACACTGAAAAATATTATCCGTGCCACAGGTGTAGGCCTGCACTCCGGGGAGAAGGTATACCTGACCCTCAAGCCCGCACCTATCGACACCGGCATTGTGTTTTGTCGTGCCGATCTCGACCCTGTGGTGCAGATTCCTGCCCGCGCGGAAAACGTTGGTGAAACCACGATGTCGACCACGCTGGTCAGTGGTGACACCAAAGTGGATACGGTGGAGCACTTGCTCTCGGCCATGGCTGGCCTGGGCATCGATAACGCCTACGTCGAGCTCTCCGCGTCCGAAGTTCCAATCATGGATGGTAGCGCTGGACCTTTCGTATTCCTGATTCAGTCGGCTGGCCTGGAAGAACAGGACGCCGCCAAGAAATTCATCCGCATCCTGCGTGAAGTGACAGTGGAAGATGGCGACAAGCGCGCCACTTTCGTCCCTTTCGAAGGGTTCAAGGTGAGTTTCGAGATCGATTTCGATCACCCGGTTTTCCGTGACCGCACACAAAGTGCAAGCGTGGATTTTTCCAGCACTTCGTTTGTAAAAGAAGTCAGCCGCGCCCGTACCTTTGGTTTCATGAGTGATATCGAGTACCTGCGCAAGCACAACCTCGCACTCGGCGGCAGCGTTGAAAACGCTATTGTGGTCGACGCGGATGGCGTACTGAACGAAGACGGCCTTCGCTATGAAGACGAATTCGTGAAGCACAAGATCCTCGATGCTATTGGTGACCTCTACCTGCTGGGCAATAGCCTGATAGGTGAGTTCAAGGGCTTCAAGTCCGGGCATGCATTGAACAACCAACTGCTGCGCAAGTTGATTGAGCAGACAGATGCTTGGGAAGTCGTGACTTTCGAAGACGCCAGCACTGCACCGATCTCTTACATGCGTCCAGTTGCGGCCGTGTAAGTAAAAACCTCTCTAGTTTTTAAGGGCTGCCTTCGGGTGGCCTTTTTTTATGGCTCTTAACAAACATTTCGTTGCTTGATCCGGCGTCATCGCGAGCAGGCTCGCTCACACAATTAAACCGCGTCCTTCCCTGTGGGCGCGAGCCTGCTCGCGATGAGGCCTGACGGGGCAGCGAAACCATCAACTGCCTGCCACTACCCGATTGCGCCCCTGCTCCTTGGCCTGATACAGCGCCTTGTCCGCTGCAAACAGCAGTTGCTCCAGGGTCACATCCGTCTGGGTAGTCCAGGTGCTGATACCGATACTGACGGTCATGGGTAGCTCGTCTCCCTCCGTCTTCGGCAACTGTTGCACCGCCATCCGGATCTTTTCGGCAATCTGCCGGGCACCCGTGCTGTCAGTTTCCGCCAGGATCACCGAAAACTCCTCGCCACCGTAGCGCGCCACCAGGTCCGCAGGACGCCGTACATTGGCCGCGATTACCTTGGCGATCGTGCGCAAGGCCTCGTCACCGCCTTGATGCCCATGACGGTCATTGAAGGCCTTGAAGTGATCGGCGTCGATCATCAGCACCGACAGCGGCTGGCCTGAGCGTTGTGCGCGAAACCATTCGTGACGCAGGGTCAGGTCAAGGATCCGGCGGTTGGCGACCCCGGTCAGGGAATCGGTGGCGGCCAGTTGCGCCAGTTCCTGTTCGGCTTGATGGCGCAAACGCAGTTCCCGACACAGCAACCAGCTAAGCCACAGCAAGCCAATGCACAGCACGCCCGTAGCCCCGCTGATCACCAGCGCCGTGCGCCGCCAGGCGGCAAACACGTCGTTGCCGGACAGCGCGACGATGACCGTCAGCGGCAGATTACCAACCCGGGAAAAGGTATAGAGGCGTTGCCGGCCATCGATACTCGAAACGCTCTCGAAGCTGCCACTGCCTTCGCGCAGGATGCGCACGACATTGGGGCGGGTGGCGAAGCTCTTGCCGATCGAGTCATGCTCCAGGTAGGGCTTCTGCGCCAGGAGGATGCCTGCGTCGTCGATGATGTTCAGCGTGCTGTCGCTGCCGATGTACAGGCTGTTGAACAGCTGGTCGAAGTAGGTCAGGCGCATTGATGCCACGGCTACCCCCAGGAACTCCCCGGTCGACGAGGCAATACGACGGCTGAAGCTGATTCGCCATTCATTGCTGTCCTCGCAATCGCAGCGGGGCTTGAACGGGCGACTGATGTACATGCCGCTGCCGGTGTTGGTGACGTGGGCCTGAAAGTAGTCGCGGTCGGCGAAATTTCCTGGCCGGGGCTCTATCAGGGATGAGTCGGCGAGGACCTCGCCATGCTTGTCGAGTAGCAGGATATCGCCTTTGAATCGGGCCGTGGTGGAGCGGTCGAACAGCACCAGGTGGCGGATCTGCGGTGAGACCTGGCGCAGGTCGTCCCGTTGCGCGGCAGCGATCAGGCCTTGCAGGGTCATGTCGTAGAGCTCGACGGTGCGCAACACGTCGGCATCGATGAGTTGCGCAATGGTGGTTGCGCTGCGGGTGGCGGTCTCCTTCGCTCCGGCATGTTCGCGGATCAGCAGGAAGGTGACGATGCCGAGAATCGCGATGACCGTCAGGGTGCTGCCGAGGATCACCATGAGTTCAGGTCGACCGGTCTTGCCTGAAAATTGAGGGAGGCGACTGGCGGTCATGGGCATGAGGTCTGCGTGAACTTCGGTTGGGCATTTGTAGGAGCTAGCTTGCTCGCGAAGAACGTCGAGGCATCGCGTTGTTCCAGACAGCCTGCGTTATCGTTAACGTTTTTCGCGAGCGAGCTCGCTCCTACAGAGTTAAGCAGGTAGTGGACCGTTTTGCCTATCGTTGCACTTATTGCAAGAATTGGCAGGCGAAAAAAAGCCGCTGATAGCAGCGGCTTGAAGACAACTTTTCAAAGGGAAGAGCCGATGAAAAGTGTCGAGGGAAATAGAATTCTGCAGCGGGTCAGCTGTCTTTCCCGGCCTCGGGCTGGGCGTGGAGCGTCGATGCTTGCGGGGTCTGGCCAGCGTCCTGAGCCTTGGCCGTCATCTCACCCTGATAGGCTTCGAACGCCGCAGCGCGTTCAGCGTTGCGGGTGGCGAAGGTCAGGGACTCTTCAGCCATGGCGAGTGGGGAAAGGAACAATGAGGACAAAACGAAAGCGCTGGCAATACCCATGGAGTTGGACATCTTTAAAACCTTCTTGCTTGGCAAGTGCTGTTTGGTGGCGCAAAGATAAGGCTGAACGGGGAGGGGAAAAAGAGTGGATTCGTGAAAGGACTGTTGCGTATTTGGCAAAAATAGGCCGTTGCTTGGCGTGTGCCTGTTACCGCCGGAGTGCGGGGGCCCGCATCGCGAGCAGGCTCGTTCCCACAATTGATTTCAAAGTGTTGGGGAAAATCCCTGTGGGAGTGCCCCTGCTCGCGATTGCGGCGGCCCAGGCCATACATTTTCAGCGGGAAGAACCCTGCTGGCGTATCAGATGGGCAGGTGAATCCCGAACGTATTCACGCCCTCATCACTGCGCGCAAACACATCCCCGCCATGCATCAGGGCAATGGCCTTGACGATCGCCAGCCCCAAGCCATGGTTGTTCCCGCTGTTGCTGCGCGAAGCATCAACCCGGTAGAAGCGCTCGAACAGGCGCGGCAGGTGCTCGCTGGCGATCGGCGCGCCCGGGTTGGCCACGCCAATGCTGACCTGATGAGCCTGGGCTTCGATGCGCACAAGGATCACCTGCCCGGGCTCCGTGTGCTGCACGGCATTACTCAACAAGTTGATGAGCGCCCGGCGCAGGTGTGCGATCTCGATTCGCACCTGCGCGTCGCCGCTGACCTGGACCTCAACCTGAGCGTCCTCGAGGATGAAATCCAGGTACTCCAGGGTGGTCGCCACTTCACCCGCCAGCGAGGTCGAAGTCAGTTTGGTGGCCTTGCTGCCCTGGTCGGCACTGGCCAGGAACAACATGTCGTTGATGATCGAGCGCAGTCGCTCCAGTTCCTCGAGGTTCGATTGCAGCACTTCGAAGTAATGTTCCGCCGACCTTCCGCGAGTCAGCGCGACCTGGGTCTGGCCGATCAGGTTGGTCAGTGGCGAGCGCAATTCATGGGCCACGTCGGCATTGAAGGACTCAAGGCGTGAGTAGGCCTGCTCGACCCGCTCCAGCGTCGAATTGAATGAGCTGACGAACTGGTTCAGCTCCGGCGGCAGCGGCGACAGTTGCAACCGGGCGGATAGAAGTGGCGGCGCCAGGCGTTGGGCTTCCTGGGATAATTTGATCAGGGGTTTGAGGCCGATGCGTGCCACCCAATAGCCAAGCGCAGAAGCCAGCAGCACGCCAACGATCGCCAGGCTGATCAGCGCGATCAGCAAGTGGTGCTGCGTCTGGAAAAAGGTTTCGGTGTCGATGCCGATCATGAAGCGCAGCGCGGGACGCTGGTCCTTGGCGGGAAACTGACTGACCAGCACCTTGAGTGGATAAGGCTGGTCCGGCAGCTTCAGGTCGCGCATGCCCAGGGGGCCTTGGGCAAAGGCGCGGATCCGGGGCGTGAGCTCGCCGTATTCATAGTGGGGATCGCCGCTGATGATCCAGAAGCGTATGCGCTTGTCTTCCTCGCCCAGCAGCTTGAGCTTGTTGTTGATCTTCACCCAGTGCTCGGGCGTGCCGTAACGTCCGACGGTGGATTCGAGCACGCTGTAGCGCGCATCCAGTTCGGCTTCGGGCAGCAGGCCCAGGCCCTTGTCGACCTGCTGGTACAAGGCCCCGCCAATCAACAGGAACACCAGCAACGCCACCAGCGTGAACATGCCACTGAGGCGCAGGGCGATCGAGTTACTGGACACTACGGCTCTCCAGCACGTAGCCCATGCCGCGAATGGTGTGCAGCAATTTCTCGTCGAAAGGCCCGTCGAGTTTGGCGCGCAGACGCTTGATCGCGACCTCGACGACGTTCGCATCGCTGTCGAAATTAATGTCCCAGACCATCTCGGCGATCGCGGTCTTCGAGAGAATTTCCCCTTGGCGACGGGCCAGTACGCTCAGCAGCGAGAACTCCTTGGCGGTCAGGTCCAGGCGGGTTCCGGCCCGGGTCGCCTTGCGGCTGATCAGGTCGATCCACAAGTCGGCGATGCTCACCTGCACGGGTTCATGTCCGCCACTGCGGCGGGTCAGCGCTTGCAGGCGCGCGACCAGTTCGAGGAAGGAGAACGGCTTGCCCAGGTAGTCGTCGGCACCATCGCGCAAGCCCTTGATGCGGTCTTCGACTCGCTCGCGGGCGGTCAGCATGATCACCGGGGTTTGCTTGCGCGCACGCAGCGCCCGCAGGACGCCAAAGCCGTCGAGGCCCGGCAGCATGACGTCGAGGACGATCACCGCATAGTCACTTTCCAGCGCCATGTGCAGGCCTTCCACGCCTTCGCGCGCCAGGTCCACGGTGTAGCCTTGTTCCGTCAGGCCGCGGTGCAGGTAGTCGGCGGTTTTTTCTTCGTCTTCGATAATCAGGACGCGCATGACCCCGCCTCAGTCTGTGGTCGCCAGCGCCGCTAGCGGGGCTGGTTCAGGTCGATGGAATAGCCGCTCCAGCCACAAGTATATGACCGGTGTGGTGAACAGCGTCAGCGCCTGGCTCACCAGCAGGCCACCGACCACCGCGATCCCCAGTGGCTGGCGCAGTTCGGCGCCGGTGCCGTAGCCGAGCATCAACGGCAAGGCGCCCAGCAGTGCGGCGAGGGTGGTCATGATGATCGGCCGGAACCGCGTGATACAGGCTTCATAGATGGCTTCTTGCGGTGTCAGGCCACGGTTGCGCTGGGCATCGAGGGCAAAATCAATCATCAGGATACCGTTTTTCTTCACGATGCCGATCAGCAGTACCAGGCCGATCAGCGCCATGATCGAAAAGTCCTGCCCGCAGATCCACAGCATGATCACGGCCCCGAGCCCCGCCGATGGCAGCGTCGAGATAATGGTCAGCGGGTGGACAAAGCTCTCGTAGAGCACGCCGAGGATGATGTACACGGCCACCAGCGCCGCCAGGATCAGCCACGGCTGGCTGGCCAGCGAACTCTGGAAGGCCTGGGCTGCGCCCTGGAAATTACCGCTCATGGCGGCCGGCATGCCGATCTCGGCCTTGGCCTGGTTGAGCATGATCACTGCATCGCCCAAGGCCACGCCGGGGGCCAGGTTGAATGACAGGTTGGCGGCCGGGAACATGCCATCGTGGGCAATGGACAGCGGGCCCACCGTTGGCGCATCGAATCGGGCGAGGGCCGAAAGGGGCACCATTTCCCCGCTCAATGGCGAGCGCAGATAGAAATAGTTGAGGCTTTCTGCTTTGCCGCGTTGCCGGGTGTCCAGCTCCAGAATGACGTTGTACTGGTTGATCTGGGTCTGAAATTCGTTGATCTGGCGCTGGCCGAAGGCGTCGTACAGCGCTTCGTCGACATCGCTTGCGGTCAGGCCGAAACGCGCGGCGGCGCTGCGGTCGATGCTGATGTGGGTGATGCTGCCGCCCAGTTGCAGGTCGTTGGAGATGTCGCGGAACGCCGGATTGCTGCGCAGCTTGTCGGTCAGGCGCTGGGTCCAGGTGCTGAGCGTCGCGCCGTCGTTGCTCTTGAGCACGTATTGATACTGCGCGCGGCTGGGGCCGGAGCTCAGGTTGATGTCCTGGCCGGCACGCAGGTACAGCACGATGCCGGGGACTTTCATCAATTGCGGACGAATCCGGTCGATGAACTCGCTGGCCGAGACATCACGGTCGCCGCGTTTTTTCAGGGATATCCAGAACCGGCCGTTGGCGATGGTCTGGTTGCTGCCCGACACGCCGACCGAATGGGAGAACGCCTGCACGGCCGGGTCGGCGGCGACAATCTCGGCCATGGCCAGGTGTTTTTTCACCATGTCACCGTAGGAAATATCCGCAGCGGCTTCGGTGGTGCCCAGGACGAACCCGGTGTCCTGCACCGGAAAGAAACCCTTGGGAATGAATATGTAGCCGGCAATGGCCAGGCCCAACGAAACGCCGAACACCCCGATCATCAGCTTCTGGTGCGCCAGGGCACGACGCAAGCCTTTTTCGTACCACCCCAGCAGGCGTTCGCCGAACCCCGGCTTGCGGTTGGCATGATGCACCGGCGCACGCATGAACAGCGCGGCCAGGGTCGGCGCGAGGGTCAGCGACACTACGACCGAAATCATGATGGTAGCGGTGGCGGTCAGGGCGAACTCCTTGAACAGCCGCCCGACCACGCCGCCCATGAACAGCAGCGGGATGAACGCCGCCACCAGCGAGAAGCTGATCGAGACCACGGTGAAACCGATCTCGCCCGCACCTTTGATCGCCGCCTCGCGCATGCCATCGCCGGCCTCCAGGTGACGGTGGATGTTCTCCACCACCACAATCGCATCGTCGACCACAAACCCCACGGCCACCACGATGGCAACCAGGGTCAGGTTATTCAGGCTGAAGCCCATGATGTACATCAGGGCGAAACTGGCGACCAGCGAAACCCCCAGTACCGCCGAGACGATCAGCGTTGCGGAGAGCTGGCGCAGGAACAGCGCCATGACCGCGACGACCAGGGCGATTGCGATCAGCAGGGTAATTTCCACCTCGTGCAGCGACGCACGGATGGTCTGCGTGCGGTCGATCAGCACCTTGACCTGGACCGAGGCCGGCAACATGGCCTCCAGGCCGGGCAACGCGGCCTGGATGCGGTCGACTGTTTCGACAATGTTGGCCCCCGGCTGGCGCGAGATCACCAGGTTCACCCCGGGTTGATCACCGGCCCAGGCTTGCACGTAGGCATCTTCCGAACCGTTGACGACTTTGGCCACGTCCTTGAGATGAACCGGGGCACCGTCCTTGTAGGAAACAATGAGTTGGCCGTATTCCTCGGGGTGGAACAACTGATCGTTGGTTGACAGGGTCGAGATGCTTGATTCTCCGTACAGCGCACCCTTGGCCAGGTTGAGGCTGGTCTGCTGAATGGCCACGCGGATGTCGGCCAGGGTCAGGCCGATCGCTGCGAGCTTGTCTGCGGAAGCCTGGACGCGGATGGCCGGACGCTGCTGACCGGTAATATTGATTTGGCCTACGCCGTCGATCTGACTGATCTGCCGCGCCAGCAGGGTTTCCACCAGATCGCTGAGTTCCGGGCCGGGCAGCAGGGTCGAATTGATGCTGAGGATCAGCACCGGGCTGTCGGCCGGGTTGACCTTGCGCCAGGTTGGCAGGTTAGGCATGTCCTTGGGCAGTTTGCCTGAGGCCGTGTTGATCGCCGCCTGCACTTCCTGGGCGGCGGTGTCGATGCTTTTGTCGAGGGTGAACTGCAGGGTCAGGTTGGTCGAGCCCAGGGCGCTGCTCGAGGTCATCTGGGTCACGCCGGGGATGGCGCTGAATTGCACTTCAAGCGGCGTGGCCACCGATGAAGCCATGGTTTCCGGGCTGGCCCCGGGCAATTGCGCAGCCACCTGGATGGTGGGGAATTCGGCTTCCGGCAGGGGCGCGATCGGCAATTTCGGGAACGCGATCACCCCGAGCAGCACCAGGGCGAACGTCAGCAGGATCGTCGCGACCGGATGATCGATGCACCAGGCGGAAACCGAACCGCGGCCTTTCATGACTTGGGCTCCGACTGCACGACCTGCGGCGGCTCGGTCAGCACCTGCACCGTGGAGCCGGGCTTGAGCCGGGATTGACCGTCACTGACCAGTACATCGCCGGGCTTCACGCCCTTGATAATGTCCTGCCCGCTGCCTTGATACACCATCTGCACAGGGACGATTTCAACCTTGTCACCCTTGACCCGGTAGACGAAATGTTGATCAAGCCCGCGCTGTACGACCGTGGGTGGAACCACCAGCGCGGCTTTATCCAGGGCTGTCTGAATTTTTACCGTCACCAGCAGGCCGGGCCAGAGTTTTTGCCCGGGATTGTTGAATTCGGCCTTGGCGCGGATGGTCCCGGTGTTCGCATTGATCTGGTTGTCGATCAGCGTCAGATGCCCCTCGCCCAGCAGGTTGCCGGTCTCGCCGTCGGTGTCGGCACCGATGTAGGCTGATACCTGCGCATGCTCGGGGTCGTTGATCAGGCCTTGCAGGGTCGGCAGCATTTGCTGGGGCAGGGAAAACTCCACGGCAATCGGGTCGATCTGGGTCACCGTGAACAGCCCCTGCGTATCGGTCATGCGCAGGACATTGCCTTCGTCTACCGTGCGAATACCCACTCGCCCGGTGACCGGGGAGCGAATCTGCGTGTAGGAAAGTTGTACTTGCGCCGCATCGATCGAGGCCTGGTTGCCTTGGGCCGTGGCCTTGAGCTGGTTGACCAGCGCCTGCTGCTGATCATAGGTCTGCTTCGACACGCCATCGTCGACGCTGAGCAATTTGTAGCGCTTGAGGTTGACCAGTGCCACCTGCAACTGCGCCTGGCTTTCACCCAATTGCGCGCGGGCCTGATCAAGGTTGGCGCGAATCGTGCGGTCATCGATGGTGGCGAGCAGGTCGCCTGCTTTCACCAATTGTCCTTCCTTGACCAGCAATTTGGTGAGCACACCATCGATCTGCGGACGCACCACCACACTGTGCAGGGACAGCACTGAACCAATGCCGCTGACAAAGCGCGGAACATCTTTTTCAGCGACGTTCACTACGCGAACGGGAATGGCGTTCGGCGTGGCCAGTTTCGCCGTGGCTGGCTTGCTCAGGTACCAGATGCCCAGCGCAATCAGCGCGATCAGAAGGGTGGCGAGCAGGGCGGTCTTTTTCTGGATTCGCATGCGAGTGGGGCGCCGGGCAGAAGATCGAAATGGGAGGGAGATTTATACCTCCCTTATAGCCCTGTTACACCGTCAGCAAAGTGACTGCCAACTGACAGCGCTGTCAGTTTGGCTGCCAAGGCTGTAAGAGGCACCGTCACCTACCCGTAGGCAGCGGTTGTCAGCAGGCGTTGAAAATTCTTGCAGTGCCGACCGAAGGTGCGCGTGCGTGGGTCGGCCGGGCAGGTATACTGCCGCCTTTCGCGGCTCGCTGACCGGGCCCGACTCTTTTGCATCACCCGGAGCTTTCATGACTTCCCCGACACAACCGCCGGTTGCCGACGCTTCGAGCGACGCCTCGGCAGACCTGCCAGACAGCGTCGACTCCAACGCAGACAGCGAAACCAAAACTGCAATCCCGGCCTTCAAGTTCCCGTTCAAGCCAGGTGAGCTGGCTGCGACAAAAAACGCCAGCCAGCCCTGGTACAAGAATGGCGCGAAGAATGGCCACACCAAGACCCCAGGCGCTGCGCCTCCGGGTACCCGTCGTTCGATGGGTAAGCGCTAGGCTTCTGGATAATTGCTGATGGGTGCACTGCCATCGCGAGCAGGCTCGTTCCCACAGGGGCGGGCTTGGCCGCGATAGGTGTTCAGATCAGGCCGACCGCAACGAAATAAACGCATAGTTTTGCGCTGCCTCGCTGGTTACCTCGGCACCGGCGGCTTGCACCTGGCCGGCGATGTCGTCGCCTGACACATGGAACAGCCACTCACTGGCCCATTCCGGCAGCGTCTGGCCGGCCAGCTCATCGAAGATCGTGGCAAATTCCGCCATATCCGGCAGGTACGCGGTGAACCCGTCGCCCTTCAACGCCGTGGTGCGAATGCCCAATAGCGCGCACATCGCATCCTTGACCAGCACGTCGTCGCGGTCCGCCTGGCGGGAGCGCTGGATCAGCTCGGCCAGTGGCTGATCGACCAGGGTGCCGCCGACGATCAGGTCCGGGCCGCTTTCCCACGATTGTGGCGGGCATTCCTTCACCGCGATGTCGAGCGGAATGTGCGGATTGATCTCCATGGGGTAGATGCGGCAGACCAACGGGCGGCGGTCATAGATGCGACACAGGTTGTCTTCGTCAAGATTCCGGCAGCGACCCTGGTTGTAGGCGGCAAAGGTAATGGCCACGAAGGCCTCGGTTTCGCCGCTGCTGACCTGCACCGAGCGACGCTCGGCATGTTCGCGTTGCTGCACTGGCAGGCCCAGGCCATTAGCGAGAAAACCCTCGACCAGCACGATCACCTGACCGCCGTCAGCGGCCCACATGCGGGCTTCATCCAGGGTCAGGGGGACATGGTGATCGGTGCAGCATTTGCCACAACCTACGCAGGAAAACGTCGTATTCATTGAGCAGTCAGTCGCATCCGAAGGCAGTCAAGCGGTGACGGAAAATCACCACGCAGGCCTGCCTGGAAGCAAGTTATGCGCCATTCACCGGTTTTTGGCCGGCGGGCGGATGGAATCCCACTCGGTGACATAGGCTGTTTTGCTTTTCTTGTTGTAGAGGCACAGCTCGGTGCCTTGCTGGCCTTTCATGTGTTTTTGCGGGTACTGGCCTTGCAGCAGCAGTGCGGTGTACTCGACCCGGTCATCGAATTGAGCGGCGTTGCCAACCGGTTTGGCGTTCTTCAGGCCGCTCGCCTTGGTGCAACTGGTGAGCACAGCCTTGTCGAAGGCGGCCCAGGCGTCGGAGCTGGAAGCCTGGGGCCTGGGTGGCGAGGGCGCCGAGGCAGATGAAGGTCAGGGTGATTGCTTTCATGGGTTCCGGGATCCTGGGGCATGGGTTGTCCGAAGTTGGAGTATGCCTCCACAGGATAAGTTTGCCCGACCGCCAAAAGATCGCAGCCTTCGGCAGCTCCTACAGGGTCGACCGCGTTCGTCTGCAGGAGCTCCCGCAGGCTGCGATCCTGGCGATATCAGGCAGGTACCGGTTCGCGCCGAACCACATACATCCCGACATGCTCATACAACCGCTGCGCCCTCAGGTTGTCTTCCAGCACCTTCAAATCGACAAATCCTTCGCGCCGACACTGGAATATGTTGAAAGCATGGAGCAGCAGTGCCCGGCCTAAACCTCGGCCTTGGGCCCGCGGATGCACCACCAGGTTTTTGATGTAGGCACTCGTCCAGCACTGGCAGACACCCACAATCCCTTCATCGTCCAGCGCGATGAAGCACAGGGACGGGTCGTACTCGGGGTCGGTTTCAAAGCGCCTTTGCCAGGTGTCCAGGGCCGGCACGCGACCGCCACCGTGCAGATAACCCTGTTCCATCAAGCGATGAACGGCTTCAGCCAGGTCCGGGCGGTACTCGCAGAGGACAATACCCTGCGGCCAAGTGATCGCAGGCACCGCTGCAGCGAGGTTGCGCCGCATCAGAAAACAGAAATCCTTGCTCACACCTTAATGACCCTGTTCTGCAACGGTCTTGGCGGCTTCGATCAGGCACTTGGTCAGTTCCGGCGAGGAGAACTTGGTCAATACGGCGTTGGCGCCGGCAAGACGAGCCTTTTCGCTGTTCATCGCACTGTCCAGAGACGTGTGGAGCAACACATAGAGGTGGGAGAAATCCGGGGTTTCACGCAAGGTCCGGGTAAAGGCATAGCCGTCCATCTCCGACATTTCGATGTCTGAAACGATCAGGTTGATCTGCTGTTCGGTGCCTTGCAAGTCCAGCAGGCAATCGATGGCCTCCTTGGCGCTGCGGGCGGTGTGGCATTGCAGGCCGAGGTTGCGCAGGGTGTGCACCGATTGCTGCAATGCGGTCTGGCTGTCATCGACCACCAGGATCCGCGCGTTGCCGAGTATGTCGGCGTCTTCCATGCTGAGTTCGGTCGGTGCCGATTCGATCTGGGCCGGGGCAATGCCGTGGATGACCTTTTCGATATCCAGCACCTGCACCAGCGTGCCATCGACCGAGGTGACCCCGGTGATGTACGAGCGCGAGCCGCCAGAGCCGTAGGGCGGTGGGCGGATATCGGTGGTCAGGCAGTGGACGATCTTGCTCACTGCCTGCACGTGCAGGCCCTGTTTGGAGCGGCTCACATCGGTGACGATCAGGCAGCCACCGTTGGGGTCTTCCAGCGGTCGTTCGCCAATGGCACGGCTGAGGTCAATCACCGACAACGACATTCCGCGCAGGCTGGCGATGCCTTTGACGTGGGGGTGTGACTCCGGCATTTTGGTCAGCGGCGGGCAGGGGATGATTTCACTGACTTTCAGCAGGTTAATCGCCATCAGCTTGCCGCTGCGCAAGGTAAATAGCAGAAGCGAGAGTGAGTCTGCGCGGGCTTTGGTGGAGGACATAAAAACCTTCTGTGGAGAAAGGTGATGGGCGTCTCGGGGACCGCCAACAACTATCGATGCCGGGTTATCGACTTGTTGGGGGCAGGCTTTAGCCTTCAATCGATGTTCGATGGATCAAAAGATCGAACGATCTTCTGTTACTTCATGCCGAGGCGCTTGGCCATGCGTCCAAGGTTCGCCCGGTCCAGGCCCAGCTCCCGCGCCGCGCTGGCCCAATTGTCGTGGTGGCGTTCCAGGCAAGCGCTGATCAGTTGTCGCTGATAATTTTCGGTTGCTTCACGCAGGTCACCCGACACCAGTGCCACCGCTGCACCGGCGGGTTGCTCTGGCACTGCTTCGACGTTGCCGTAGGGCAGGTCCAGATCCGCCGCGCTCAAGGTGAGAATCTTCGGCCGCTCCTTGCAGTGACCCAGCGCCTTCAGGGCGCTGCGGCCAATCAGGTGCTCCAGCTCTCGCACGTTGCCCGGCCAGTCGTAGGCCAGCAACGCGGCCTGGGCATCGCTGCTCAGACGCAGGCTGTTGAGGCCCATGCGTGAGCGGTTCTGCTCAAGGAAGTATCCGCTGAGCAACAGTACATCGCGCCCGCGGTCGCGCAGCGCCGGCACCAGCAGGGGATAGACGCTCAGCCGGTGATAAAAATCGGCACGATAGCGACCACTGCGCACTTCCTCGGCCAGGTCGCGGTTGGTCGCGGCAATCAAGCGCACGTTCACCTGATGTTCCTTGTCCGACCCCAGTCGTTGCAGCTGGCCGCTTTGCAGCACGCGCAGCAGTTTGGCCTGCACAGTCAGCGACAGCTCGCCCACTTCGTCGAGAAACAGCGTGCCGCCATTGGCCAGTTCGAATTTGCCGCGCCGGTCATTGGTGGCGCCGGTGAAGGCGCCGCGCACGTGGCCGAAGAGCTCGCTTTCCACCAGGGTGTCGGGCAGGGCGGCGCAGTTGAGGCTGATGATCGGTTTGTCGGCGCGGGCGGACGCAGCGTGGATGGCCTGGGCCACCAGTTCCTTGCCGACCCCGGTTTCGCCAGTGATCAGTACGGTGAGGTCGCTGCTGCCCACCAGGTCGATTTCTTCAACCAGGCGTTTGAGCGCCTTGCTCTGGCCAATCATCTCGCGGTTCTGCTGGCCGCTCGCCTGGCGATAAACCTCGGCGCGCTGATGCTCGTCTTCGGCCCTGTTGGCCAGGCGTTCGATCCGTTCGGCTGCATTGACCGTGGCCGCCGCCAGGCTGGCGAACGCTTGCAGCGCATCCAGCTCAATCGGTTCGAAGCGTTGCGGATCGAGGGCATCGAGCGTCAGCAAGCCCCAGGGGCGTTCGTCGATAAACAACGGGCAGCCCATGCAGTCATGGACTTCCAGATGCTCATGCAGGCCATCGACCAGCCCATCGTAGGGGTCTGGCAACTCGCTATCGGCGGCAAACCGGGTGGGGCCCGGACTGCTGAGCAGCGCTTCGAAGCGCGGATGCTCGCTGATTTTAAAGCGCCGCCCCAGGGTATCGGTGCTCAGGCCGTCGACTGCCAGGGGCACCAACCATTCGCCATCGATGCGCAGCAGGGCTGCGGCATCGCACGGCAGCAGGGCGCGCATGGCTTCGAGCAGGCGTCGATAACGCTCGCCCTCCGGGAGTTCGCGGGACAGGTCAGAGACCAGCGGGAGCAGCGTGGTGAGCAAGGATTTTGCAGTCATAGTGACTCCATATAGTCGATATGACTATAAATCAAATTAGGTCTAAATGACTATATAGTTTGTAAGATATTGATTTATATGAAAATTAAATCTGGCATGAAAACTGATACGTAAGGGCAAACGAATAGAAACCCAGGAGTTACCTTATGCTGAGCGCTCAAGATCGTGCCATCGTCAAATCCACCGTGCCGTTGCTGGAAAGCGGTGGCGAAACATTAATTACCCATTTCTACCGGATGATGCTCTCCGAGTACCCTGAAGTGCGCCCTTTGTTCAACCAGGCCCACCAGGCCAGTGGTGACCAGCCGCGTGCCCTGGCCAACGGTGTGCTGATGTATGCCCGTCACATCGATCAACTCGACCAGTTGGGCGATCTGGTGGCCAAGATCATCAACAAGCACGTGGCCCTGCAAATCCTGCCGGAGCATTACCCGATCGTTGGCAGCTGTTTGCTGCGTGCCATTTCCGAAGTGCTGGGTGACGAGATCGCCACGCCTGAAGTGATGGCCGCCTGGGGCGCTGCCTATGGTCAGCTGGCCGATATCCTGATCGGCGCGGAAAAAAGCATCTACGACCAGAAGGAACAGGCGCCTGGCGGCTGGCGTGGCGCGCGGGAGTTCATCGTGGCGGCCAAGGTCGAGGAGAGTGCGGAGATCATTTCGTTCTACTTCGAGCCTGCCGACAAGGGCCCGATTCTGGCAGCAGAGCCTGGCCAGTACATCGGCATGAAACTGGTACTCGATGGTGAAGAAATTCGCCGTAACTATTCACTGTCGGCCTTGACCAATGGCCAATACCGCATCAGCGTCAAGCGTGAGCGCGGCGGTCGTGCCTCCAACCACCTGCACGATCAACTGCACGTCGGTGCGTCCATCCAGCTGTTCCCGCCATCGGGTGAATTTACCCTGAGCGCCAGTAACAAACCCCTGGTGCTGATCAGTGGCGGCGTTGGTATTACCCCGACCCTGGCGATGCTTGAGGCGGCGCTGGCAACTGAGCGTCCGGTGCACTTCATCCACTGCGCGCGCAATGGCAGCGTCCATGCGTTTCGTGACTGGATCGACGGGCTTGCCGAACGTCATCCGCAGCTCAAGCGGTTCTACTGCTATGCCGAAGATGACGGCGTGAGCCCGGCGGCGCACAAGGTGGGGGTGTTGAGCCAGGAACAGTTAGGCGAGTGGTTGCCGCAGGAACGCGATCTGGATGCCTATTTCCTTGGGCCCAAGGGCTTCATGGCGGCGGTCAAGCGCCATCTCAAGGCGCTGGGTGTGCCGGAGAAGCAAAGCCGCTACGAGTTCTTCGGGCCAGCATCCGCGCTGGAATAGCCACCGCACCTTTTGCACGGGCGGATTGCAAAGGTGTAGCTGATGGCCTTATCGCGGGCAAGCCTTGCCCCCACAGGTGGTGAGGTCTGGCAGTGGCGACAAGCCCTGTAACCACAGTCGGTGAGATCTGTGGGAGCAAGGCTTGCCCGCGATGAGGCCTGTGCAGTCACCCTTGCAAGCCGGCCCCGGGAGAGTCAGGTCAGCCCTTGAGTTCCTTCAAATGTTTGTAAACCGTCGCCCGTCCCATGTTCAGGACATTGGCCACATAGTTGGAGGCGCTTTTGCCTTTGAAGGCGCCTTCGGCGTGCAGAGCCAGGACCAGTTCGCGTTTGTGGTCGCGGGTCAGCATGCTCAGGCTCAGCTGTCGCTCGCGCAGCCAGGCATGGAGGAAGGTGTTGATCCGCTCCTGCCAGTCATCACGGAACAGTGAGTCCGGTTGCGGTATCAGCTTGCTCGGCGACAGGAAAAGATCCAGCGCCGCCTTGGCGTTTTCGAACAGCGAAATATTCAGATTGATGCACAGCACCGCCAAAGGATGGCCAGCGCTGTCACGCAACACGCTGCTCAGGCTGCGAATTTTCTGACCATCCCAGTTGAGCTTTTCATACGGCCCGATGTTTCGTTCGCTGACCTCTTCACTGAGCATGTCTTCCAGCGAGGAATCGTCACCGACTTCACGTTTCGACAGGTTGTTGGCGATGTAGTCGACTTTCTGCGTGCGCAGATCGTGCAGCACCACTTCGGCATGGGGAAAGAACAGCGTCGCAATCGCGTCGCTGATGGCTCGGTAGTTATCCAGGGCCGGATCTTTCTCGGGGGCGTTCATTCAGTGGTGCTCCGGGCGACGTCAGCGCCCATAAGGCAGGGCGCTGGAAGTTTGCAGCAAACGGGAGTGGACGTCACCTGACTACCCCTGTTGGTTCAGGCGGGCGGGGGCGAGCATGGCGGCATTGAGGCCGAATTTCGACAGGGCTTCCGGCAGGTCCTGGCCGCGCACCAGTGCAGCGCTGGCCTGGCCCATCGCTGGAGAGGTCTGAATCCCGTAACCGCCTTGAGCCGCCACCCAGAACAGTCCAGGTACCTGCGGATCGAAGCCGGACAGCAAATCGCCGTCGCTGACAAAACTGCGCAAGCCCGCCCAGGTGCGGGTCGGGCGGCGGATGGTCAGGGTGGTGGCCTCCTCGATCTGGTAGATGCCCATGGCAATGTCCAGCTCTTCGGGTTGCACATCATGGGGTTCGACCGGGTCGGCATTGGCTGGGGAGCCAAGGAACATCCCGGCGTCGGGCTTCATATAGAAGGATTCATCCAGGCTGACCAGCATCGGCCAGTGGTGGATGTCCACGCCTTCGGGCCCGGCAAAGATGAACGCCGCGCGGCGCTTGGGTTGCAGGCCCAGTGGCTGCGCGCCAGCGAGGGCGCCGATTTTGTCCGCCCAGGCGCCTGCCGCATTGATGATGACCGGGGCGCTAAAGGTTTGGCCGTCGGTTTGCACCTGCCAGATGCCCTCGGCGTCCCGGCTCAGGCTCACCACCTGAGTATCGGTCAGAACCTGGCCCTGGTTGCGGCGGATTCCACGCAGGTAACCCTGATGCAGCGCATCGGTATCAATGTCGCTGGCGGTCGGGTCATAGATGGCGCCATGAACTTTTTCCCGGCGCAAGATCGGCAGGCGCACGCACGCTTCCTCGGCGCTGAGCAGCTGCATCTGCGGCACTGTGGCCTTGGCGCTCAGGTACTGGTTCTGCAGTTCGGCAGGGTCGCCGCTGAAGTCCACCGTCATCTCGCCGCGCGGGGTCAGCAGTGGATGTTCGCAGAAGCCTGGCGGTGGTGCATCGAAGAAATCCCGGCTGGCCTGGGTCAATGCCCGAACCTGTGGTGTGCCGTAAGCGGCGGTGTACAACGCCGCGGAACGGCCGGTGGAGTGGTAGCCCGGATGGGATTCGCGTTCGAGCACAATCACCCGCGCGTGCTGCGACAGCCAGAAACCGGTGGAAGCGCCGGCAATGCCGCCGCCGATGATGATGAAGTCTGCCTGGCTCATGCATGTCTCCTGTAGAGCGCGGATGCCATTGATATAGAGGAACACTGTGGGAGCCGGGCTTGCCCGCGATTGCATCACTGCGGTGTACCTGACAGAGCGCTGCGCCTGAATCGCGGGCAAGCCCGCTCCCACAGGGTCAGGTGTTAATGCTGTAGTTGGTAAAGGGCATTCGCCAGCGCGATGTCTTCCAGGCCCAGACCGATCGAGCGGAAGAACACGTGGCGATCGTAGGCCGGACGCTGCACTTTTTCGCTCATCAGCTCGGGCAGGTCGCCGACGATACTGTCCTTGTCCCAGCCATGCTGTTCGCCGGCAATCAGCATTTCCCCGGCCGAACCGGGCGTGGTCACACGATAGTCGCAGAACACCTGCATGGCGTTGAGGCAGTGCGGCGGCACTTCGTGAGCCCGTGGCGCGTTGGTGCTGATGGAGGTGATCAGGGCCGGTTTGCTCAAGGTGGACGGGTCGATGACCGGGCCGGCGGAGGAGGTACACAGCATAATCACGTCAGCGTCCAGGACGGCCGCTTCGCGACTGGAAACCAGCGTCAGGCGCGGATCAAGCCCTGTGAGCCGTGCCTTCGCTCCAGCGTCAAGACCGTCCAGGCTCGGGGAATACAGGTTGATGCTCTGCCAGGCACGCAGGCCCTTCACGTAATGCAGGTGCGCCTGGGCCACCTTGCCGCTGCCGATAATTGCCAGGCGCTGCGCTGTTGGCGGCGCCAGGGCATCGACCGCCACGGCGGTGGTCGCCGCCGTACGTGCCGTGGTCAGTTCACCGGCATCACAGAGCAACAGCGGTTGACCGGTCTGCATCGACATCAGCAGCGTCCACGCCGTCACCAACGGGCCTTGCTCGCGCACGATGTAAGGCGACGTCTTGACCCCATAAACGCCATCTTTGGCCAGCACGCCCAAGTAGTTGATGAAGTCGCCAGCGCCTTGGGGGAATTCAACCAGTTGCTGCGCCGGTTGCACCGCGTGGCCTGCGGCCAGGTCACGGAACAGTTTGCGCAGGATCTGCGGCACGTCGATTTGATCGAGCAACTCGCGTGCTTGAGGTTGGGTGATCACGTAAGGCGTGCTGGACATGAACGGCTCCGGAGACTGCATCTGAACTATTTTGTCTATTATGGACTTTTAGTTTATTCCGGCAAGCTCCGTTCGAGAAAAACCAGGCAAAAAAAAGCGCAGTCCGTTGCCGGCTGCGCCTCTTCTACTGCGGCCCGTATTTACGGGCGCTTACGCTCAACCGCACGCAACAAATGGGTCGGCGGCGTCTCGCAGCTGATCTTGCGACCCAGCAGTGCCTCGATGGACGGCAACTGGTAAGAGTCGTCTTCACCGGCGAAGCTGATGGACACGCCATCGGCGCCCGCACGTCCGGTGCGGCCGATACGATGCACGTAGTCGTCCGGCATTTCCGGCAGGGTGAAGTTGATCACGTGGCTGATGCCGTCAATGTGAATGCCGCGACCGGCAACATCGGTGGCGACCAGCACGCGGATCTTGCCTTCGCGGAAGCCTTCCAGCGTCTTGATGCGCTTGTGCTGCGGTACGTCACCGGACAACTGCGCGGCGTTGACGCCATCACGCACCAGCCGTTCTTCGATGCGACGCACTTCGTCCTTGCGGTTGGCGAACACCATCACCCGCTCCCAGCCGTTGTCGTTGACCAGGTTGTAGAGCAGTTTGTATTTGTCGGCACCGGCAACGGCGTAGATGTGCTGCTCGACGTTTTCGCTGGCGACGTTCTGCGACTCGATCTCGACGATCGACGGCTCGGTGGTCCATTGCTTGGCCAGGTTCATCACGTCTTCGGTGAAGGTCGCGGAGAACAGCAGCGTCTGACGCTCGTTCTTCGGCGGGGTCTGGCGAATGATCTGCCGCACCTGCGGAATGAAACCCATGTCGAGCATGCGGTCGGCTTCGTCCAGGACCATGACTTCGACCATGTCCAGGTGCACGTCGCCGCGCTGGTTGAAGTCCAGCAAACGGCCGGGCGTGGCCACGAGGATGTCGCAGTGACGGGCTTCGAGATGCTTGAGCTGCTTGTCGAAGTCCATGCCGCCGACGAACGTCATGACATTGAGGCCGGTGTACTTGGTCAGGTCAGCGGCGTCCTTGGCAATCTGCACCACCAGTTCCCGGGTTGGCGCGATGATCAATGCCCGTGGCTCGCCCATGTAGCGCTCTTTGGGCGGCGGGGTTTGCAGCAACTGGGTGATGATCGAGATCAGGAACGCAGCGGTCTTGCCGGTGCCGGTCTGGGCGCGGCCGATGGCATCCTTGCCCGCGAGGGTAAAGCCCAGCACCTGGGCCTGGATCGGCGTGCAATACGGGAAGCCCAGGTCCTGGATGGCGTGCATCAGTTCAGGGGCGAGTTTGAAATCGTGGAAACGGGTTTTGCCTTCCTGGGGTTCGACGACGAAGTCTTCGAGTTTCCAGGGAATAACCGGTGCCTTGGGCTTGGGTTCGCGACGCGGCCTGACAGGCTTGGGGGCTTCGCTGCGCGGCGGCTCGTCGGCTGTTACCTCGACAGTGGGGGCAGCCGGTGGGGTCATCGGCTCGTGCTTGGGTACCGCTGCGGTGGCGGTCCGGCCAGACTGATTACCGTCGGCGCGGTGGCTGGGTGAGTGAGACGGAGCGCTGGAGGCTGGCGCGAGCTGCTCAGTCTCGCTTTTACCGAACATTTTCTTGAGTGCTTTGAGCACGGTCATCTCATCAATTGATTAAGGAATGTACGCCGGCCAGTGTAATGCAAGAATCGGGCGCGGCGTAGTGTGATGATCAAAGGCAGCTTTTACACAGTCTGTTTAGCGTAGGCGCTCGGTCAGCCAGGCGCCGATATCGCTGATCTCTTCGGGTAACACTTCGTGCCCCATTGGGTATTCCTGCCATGTCACGGTGACACCACGGGCCTTCAAGTGCTCGTAGGCACTGCGCCCCATCGAATTTTGCACAACGTCATCGTATTGGCCGTGCAGGCACAGCACGGGAATACGCTGCTGGCTGGCGGAAATGTCCAGCGCGTCGCTGAACGTCGGAGCGTAGGTGGAGAGGGCAAGTACGCCACCCAGCGGGCCTTGCCATTTCAGGAAGGCCGCGTGCAACACTACGGCACCGCCCTGGGAAAAACCGGCGAGAAAAATTCGCGAGGCGTCTATTCCGCTGGCGCGCTCAGTTTCGATCAAGTCCAGAACCCGTTTTGCTGACTCATCCAGCTGCTCGCGGCTGATTGCCCGGGCCGGGCTCATGGCCAATATGTCGTACCAGCTGGGCATCTCGTAGCCACCATTTATGGTGACCGCGCGCGTGGGTGCCTGGGGTAAAACAAAGCGGGTGCTCAACAGGGTTTCCTGCAACGCTTCGGCCACTGGCAGGAAGTCATAACGGTCGGCGCCCAGGCCGTGCAGCCAGATAACACAGGCGTCTGCTGGCTTGACGGGTTGAAGAATCAGGGGCTCGGTCATGTTCGCTCCATTTTTGTGCGTGCGCTCTCATTGAGTGCGAGATCTGAGTGCGCGTCTGGTTGATCAGTTAAGAAGATGTCGCAAGGTTACAAGTTTTGCTATTGACCTGTCTTTGAATCGCTTTGGCGGGCGGTCTGGTACGGGCTTTGCTATGGGAAAACCCGAGCAATCAATCCAGCGACTGGCGGTAACACTATCAGTGTACTGCTGGTGGCGGGATAGCAACAAAAATCCGGTGATGGATGTTCGCCAGTGGCCGCTACGGGCTTCGCGAACGTGAAGGGCTACAGCCCGTTCGGCCGACTGGTGAGAAGTGAGTGATCCATGATGTGGATTTTCTCCTACTAGACTCATAGCTAAGGTCCTACGTCGCTTGACCCTAAAAAAAGCCAACACGGGTCAACAACGCCTCATAAGGGTGCGACTGGACTCACGCTCCGACACAACAAGAGCAAAACTGGAGGTTTGAATGAAGATGTTGAAATCCACCCTGGCCGTCGTGACTGCAGCCGCAGTACTTGGCGTCAGCGGGTTCGCTCAGGCGGGTGCAACCCTGGATGCAGTGCAGAAGAAAGGTTTTGTACAGTGCGGTGTAAGTGACGGCCTGCCGGGTTTCTCGGTTCCGGACGCCACTGGCAAGATCCTCGGCATCGATGCTGACTTCTGCCGCGCTGTAGCCGCTGCCGTATTCGGCGACGCGACCAAGGTTAAATTCAGTCAGTTGAACGCCAAGGAGCGCTTCACCGCGCTGCAGTCCGGCGAAATCGACATCCTGTCGCGCAACACCACCATGACCAGCTCCCGTGACGCGGGCATGGGCCTGAAATTTCCAGGCTTCATCACCTACTACGACGGCATCGGCTTCCTGGTAAACAACAAGCTGGGCGTCAAGAGCGCCAAGGAACTGGACGGTGCAACCATCTGCATCCAGGCCGGTACCACCACTGAGCTGAACGTTTCCGACTACTTCCGTGGCAACGGTCTGAAATACACCCCGATCACCTTCGACACCTCCGACGAAAGCGCCAAGTCGCTGGAATCCGGTCGTTGCGACGTGCTGACCTCCGACAAGTCCCAACTGTTCGCCCAGCGCAGCAAGCTGGCCGCGCCGAAAGACTACGTGGTTCTGCCGGAAACCATCTCCAAGGAGCCTCTGGGCCCTGTCGTGCGTAACGGCGATGACGAGTGGCTGGCGGTGGTCCGCTGGACTGGCTACGCCATGCTCAACGCTGAAGAAGCCGGCATAACTTCGAAAAACGTCGAAGCTGAAGCCAAGGCCACCAAGAACCCGGACGTCGCTCGTATGCTCGGGGCTGACGGTGAATACGGCAAGGATCTGAAACTGCCGAAAGACTGGGTCGTACAGATCATCAAGCAAGTAGGTAACTACGGCGAAGTGTTCGAGAAAAACCTCGGCAAGAGCACCCCGCTGGAAATCGACCGCGGCCTGAACGCGCTGTGGAACAACGGCGGCATTCAATACGCACCACCAGTGCGCTGATGGTTCTATCACCCGGTGGGCCAACCGCCGGGTGATGTTCTGTTCCATTCTTTGCGGGGCACTTCATGCAAAATTCAATCGGCGCACCAAAGCAGAGGCTCAGCCTCAGCGATCCCAAAGTGCGTGCGTGGCTATTCCAGATCATCACCATTGTGGCGGTGGTCTCGCTGGGCTGGTTTCTGTTCGACAACACCCAGACCAACCTGCAACACCGGGGCATCACTTCCGGCTTCGACTTTCTGGAGCGCAGTGCCGGTTTCGGCATCGCTCAACACCTGATCGACTACACCGAATCGGACAGCTATGCCCGGGTGTTTGTCATCGGCCTGCTCAATACGCTGCTGGTGACGTTCATCGGCGTGATCCTGGCGACGATCCTCGGGTTCATCGTCGGCGTGTCACGGCTGTCAAAAAACTGGATTATTGCCAAGCTGGCGACGGTGTATGTAGAGGTTTTCCGCAACATTCCGCCGCTGCTGCAGATCCTGTTCTGGTATTTCGCGGTATTCCTGACCATGCCAGGACCGCGTGCCAGTCATAACTTCGGCGATACCTTCTTTGTCAGCAGCCGTGGCCTGAACATGCCGGCGGCGTTGGCGTCTGATGGTTTCTGGCCATTCGTGGCCGGCGTGGGCGTGGCCATTGTCGCTATCGTGCTGATGTGCCGCTGGGCCAACAAACGTTTCGAAGAAACCGGCGTGCCATTCCACAAGTTCTGGGTCGGCCTGGCGCTGTTTCTGGTGATCCCGGCACTGTGCGCGTTGATCTTCGGCGCGCCGGTGCATTGGGAAATGCCCAAGCTGCAAGGCTTCAACTTCGTCGGTGGCTGGGTATTGATCCCTGAACTGCTGGCGTTGACCCTGGCGCTCACCGTATACACCGCGGCATTCATTGCCGAGATCGTGCGCTCGGGCATCAAGTCGGTCAGCCATGGCCAGACCGAGGCGGCGCACTCCCTGGGGCTGCGCAACGGTCCGACGCTGCGCAAGGTGATCATCCCGCAAGCCCTGCGCGTGATCATTCCACCGCTGACCAGCCAATACCTGAACCTGGCGAAAAACTCCTCGCTGGCTGCCGGTATCGGTTATCCGGAAATGGTTTCGTTGTTTGCCGGCACGGTGCTCAACCAGACCGGACAGGCGATCGAGGTGATTGCCATCACCATGAGCGTGTACCTGGCGATCAGTATCAGCATTTCCCTGCTGATGAACTGGTACAACAAGCGCATTGCGCTGATCGAGCGGTAAGGAATAGCGCATGAGTACTCATATTTTCAAACCTGACATGCCCCCACCGGACCGCAGTATCGGTGTGGTGGCGTGGATGCGCGCCAACATGTTCTCCAGCTGGCTCAACACCCTGCTGACCCTGTTTGCGTTCTACCTGATCTACCTCGTGGTGCCGCCGATCCTCAGCTGGGCGATCATCAATGCCAACTGGGTCGGGACCAGCCAGGCCGACTGCACGAAGGAGGGCGCCTGCTGGGTGTTCATTCAGCAGCGCTTCGGCCAGTTCATGTACGGCTACTACCCGGTGGACATGCGCTGGCGCGTGGACCTGACCGTGTGGCTGGCGGTTATCGGCGTGGCCCCGTTGTTCATCTCGCGCTTCCCGCGTAAAGCGGTGTACGGGCTGAGCTTCCTGGTGCTGTATCCGATCATTGCCTGGTGCCTGTTGCACGGTGGTGTGTTTGGCCTGACCCAGGTGGCGACCAGCCAATGGGGCGGCCTGATGCTGACCCTGGTGATCGCCACCGTCGGGATTGCCGGCGCCTTACCGCTGGGTATTGTCCTGGCACTGGGGCGGCGCTCGAACATGCCGGCGATTCGCGTGGTCTGTGTGACCTTCATCGAATTCTGGCGCGGCGTGCCGTTGATCACGGTGTTGTTCATGTCCTCGGTAATGCTGCCGTTGTTCCTGCCAGAAGGCATGAACTTCGACAAGCTGCTACGGGCCCTGATCGGCGTGATCCTGTTCCAGTCGGCCTATGTGGCCGAGGTGGTGCGCGGTGGCTTGCAGGCGATTCCCAAAGGTCAGTACGAAGCAGCCGCAGCGATGGGCCTTGGCTACTGGCGCTCGATGGGCCTGGTGATCCTGCCGCAAGCCCTGAAGCTGGTGATCCCTGGCATCGTCAACACCTTCATTGCGCTGTTCAAGGACACAAGCCTGGTGATCATCATCGGCCTGTTCGACCTGCTCAACAGCGTCAAGCAAGCGGCCGCCGACCCGAAATGGCTGGGCATGGCCACTGAAGGCTACGTGTTCGCCGCCCTGGTGTTCTGGATTTTCTGTTTTGGTATGTCGCGCTATTCCATGCATCTGGAACGCAAGCTCGACACTGGCCACAAGCGTTAGGAGTTCTTTTTATGAGCGAAGCAATCAAACAGCCTGTGAGCCCTGAAGGCATTATCCAGATGCAGGGCGTGAACAAGTGGTACGGGCAGTTTCACGTACTCAAGGACATCAACCTGAACGTCAAGCAGGGCGAGCGAATCGTCCTGTGCGGCCCGTCGGGTTCCGGCAAATCCACCACTATTCGCTGTCTTAATCGCCTGGAAGAACACCAGCAGGGGCGCATCGTGGTCGATGGCGTGGAGCTGACCAACGACCTCAAGCAGATCGAGTCGGTGCGTCGCGAAGTCGGCATGGTGTTCCAGCACTTCAACCTCTTCCCGCACCTGACCATCCTGCAGAACTGCACCCTGGCGCCGATGTGGGTGCGCAAGATGCCCAAGCGCAAGGCCGAGGAAATAGCCATGCACTACCTGGAACGCGTACGCATTCCGGAGCAGGCGCATAAATTCCCGGGGCAACTGTCCGGCGGTCAGCAGCAGCGCGTGGCGATTGCCCGTGCCCTGTGCATGAAGCCGAAAATCATGTTGTTCGACGAACCGACTTCGGCACTCGACCCCGAGATGGTGAAAGAGGTGCTGGACACCATGATCGGCCTGGCCGAAGACGGCATGACCATGCTTTGCGTGACCCACGAAATGGGCTTCGCCCGTACCGTGGCCAACCGCGTGATCTTCATGGACAAAGGCGAGATCGTTGAACAGGCGGCGCCGAATGACTTCTTCGACAACCCGCAGAATGAGCGCACCAAGCTGTTCCTGAGCCAGATCCTGCATTGATCGACGCTCGGCAGTGAAATAAACCCGGACTGAGTGCCGGGTTTATTTTTTTCCAATCGACAACCGCCTGCTATCAGCTGGTCTTTTTATCCAAGGCCAACTGCACTGCCTTCAATGCATTGAGCCTGCCGTGACCGTAATAGTGGCTATGGCCATTCTGATCATATTCTCCCATCGCTCCATCCAGGAAATGAGTGATCTTGTCGCAACAGTCAGCAAGGATCGAGCGAACCTCGGTGCGTGTCAGCGCGGGGTTGGCCGATAAAACCAGAGCCGCCACCCCGGCGGCGCCGGGGCAGGCGCTCGACGTTCCGCCAAAGCTCTCGGTGTAGTTGCCCCACAAGTCACCTTGCCCAAGGGCTTTGTCGTTGTAGCCATTTCTTCCTCGCAGATCTGTTGTCCATATGCCGCGGGTGCGAGCGGGAAAACTGCTGGGCTGGAAATTGTAATCCGGGTGCTGTTCCTGATCGCTGGGAAACGCGCACCAGATGGCTTTTCCGTAATCACTGTAGGCGCTGCGGCGGCTGTGGTCGTTGCAGGCGGCTACGGCCATGACCAGTGGATGGCTGGCATAACCATCATTGTCGACACTTTCACTGCCATTGCCGGCGGCGAAGAAAATCGGGCAGCCCTTGCCCTTTCTCCCTCTGAGCGCGGCGAAATTGATGGCCAGGCGAATACTGGCGGGTAACGGATGGACTTGATGATGGGCCGGATCCATAGGGTCGGCCCAGTTTCCGTCCGGAGGGCCCCAACTGCAACTGATGATGTCCGCGCCATTGAGCGCAGCCCAGACGAAAGCGTTCGCTTCGGTCTGACCTCCCAGTGACTCCGCGTCACCCAGGCTGATCGGCATCAGTCTTGCTCTGGGTGCGACTCCGCTTGCGCCATGCAGGCCATCGGCACAGGCGACACCTGCGGCGGCGGTACCATGGCTTTCATCGGCGTGCTGAGGGCGCGGGTCGGCTCCGGGTTGCCTGGGGTTTCTGTAGCTCCTCGGGGCGACGATTTTGTCGGCCGAGGTGAATTCGGGATGGTCGATATCAAAAGCATCGTCTATGACGGCGATCACTACATTCGCGCCCAGACTCAGGGCGTGGGCAGCCTCGACGTTGGCACTGGCATCAATTTCATACTGATAGCTTACAGTGGTTTTTTTCAGGTGCCACTGATTGGGGTGGATAGTGCGTGAGTGACGTTTTGTCAGGAGTTCAGGATGGCAGTACTCCACATCCTCACGTTCGAGCAAGGTCAGTGCCTGATTGAATACCTGTGTTCCGCAGCCTTCTCCTGGCGTCACGAAATAAGCGTTTTGTGCGTAAACGACTTTTGTCTTGATCGTCAGTCCTGCTTCTTCGAGTACGGTTTCGCAGGCCAGCGAGTCGTGTGAGTCGATAAACTTGATGAAGATATTTTCGGTATAGATCACGGGTTCCCTGGTGTCCGCCGCCACCAGGACGCTGCCGGCGAAACGCACGTTGGGTAGTTGACGCAAGCAGCGCTTGCAGGCCTGCAGATTCCCGGAGTCGGCTGGCAGCTTGAAAACACTCAGTCCTGACGACTCGAAATGAATCACCCGTTGTGCATGGTCCAGGGGGGGGGCGGTGGTGTCGAGAAGGGCTGGCAAGCCGGGAAGGGTTCGGACGACGACCAGATCAGGGGCAGTGTCCAGAAAGAATGAAGGTTCTGATTTGTTGCCGTATTTGAATTCCTGCATAGCGTGTTCCTTGTCTGTGTGAAGTTAGGAGGCGCTGAAGCACGCCCCAAGGCAGTGCCTTGGGTGCAGGAAGTCTATTGGCCGGGTGCAGCGTTCATCTATCGGAAAGGCCTGAGGCTGTTGCGGGAAAGTTCCTCAATATCTGTCGGATGTGAGCTGGCTGTTCTACCTGGATGGAGCAGCGGTTGCCTTTAGGAGCAAACCTGACTAACATGTCAGGAAATACATCCTATGATTGGATGACTGCAAGGGTGTCTTGGCTCAGATGTCTCCGTTGGTAAAAAGGTCTCTGGTCGACCAGGCGTTGGATCAGCTTCGTTTACGCATCACCGAAGGCACGTGGACTGTGGGCCAACGCCTGCCCACCGAACCCGAGTTGTCCGCAGAGCTCGGTATCAGCCGTAATACCGTGCGTGAAGCCATGCGCGTGTTGGCCTTTTCCGGATTGATTGAGATTCGCCAGGGTGACGGTAGTTACTTGCGCGCGGTGATCGATCCACTCGACACCCTCAAAGCGCTGTCCCGCTGCTCTCATGAACAGGCCCGCGAAACCCGGCACATTCTTGAAGTCGAGGCCATTGGCCTGGCCGCCTTGCGCCGCACTGACGAAGACCTGGTGGCCTTGCGTGAAGCACTGGGCGTCAGCGGCAGCCACTACCATGGCGATCTCGACAGCTACATCGCCTGCGACCTGGTGTTTCACCGGCGCCTGGTCGATGCCGCACACAACCCCACGCTCAGTGAGCTGTATCGCTACTTCTCCAGCATCGTCGGTGCGCAACTGCGCCAGACCCTGAACATCACCCCACGGCGCCAGGAAGTGTTCGACTTGCATATCGAACTGCTGGACGCCGTCGAGCAACGTGACCCGGAACGGGCCAAAGCCCTGTCCAGGCAGTTGATCAATGAACCTTGAACACGAGAAAACCATGTCCAGCCGTAACAGCAACATCCCTGAAGCCAAACGCACGGCAGAGCTCGAAGAGCTGCTGATCGACGCCGAGGCCGATGACGACGAGGTGCAGAACAGCCATCCGATCCTGCGCCGGCCCTGGCTGCTGTTGCTGGGCCTGATCCTGGTGGCATTGAACTTGCGCCCGGCGCTGTCGAGCATGGCGCCGATGCTCAGTGACGTGTCGAAAAGCCTCGGGTTATCGGCGGCCCAGGCCGGTCTGCTGACCACCTTGCCGGTGCTGTGCCTCGGCCTGTTCGCACCGCTGGCACCGATCCTGGCGCGCCGTTTCGGCGCCGAACGGGTGGTGCTGGGCATTCTGCTGACGCTGGCCGGAGGAATCATCCTGCGCAGTTCGTTTGGCGAAATCGGCCTGTTTGCCGGCAGCGTGCTGGCGGGTGCCAGCATTGGTGTGATCGGCGTATTGCTGCCGGGTATCGTCAAGCGCGACTTTGCCAAACACGCGGGTACCATGACCGGGGTCTACACCATGGCCCTGTGCCTGGGGGCAGCGATGGCCGCAGGCGCCACCGTGCCGCTGAGCGAACATTTCGACCAGAGCTGGGCAACGGGCCTGGGCTTCTGGGTTATTCCGGCGTTGGTCGCGGCGCTGTTCTGGCTGCCGCAAGTCGGGCACAAACACGGTGCGCACAATGTCGCCTACCGGGTTCGCGGTTTGCTGCGTGACCCGCTGGCCTGGCAAGTGACCCTGTACATGGGCCTGCAATCGTCCCTGGCGTATATCGTGTTTGGCTGGTTGCCTTCGATCCTGATCGGTCGCGGCCTGACGCCGACCCAGGCGGGGCTGGTTCTGTCCGGCTCGGTGATTGTGCAGTTGGCCAGTTCCTTGGCGGCTCCCTGGCTGGCGACTCGCGGCAAGGACCAGCGCCTGGCCATCGTGGTCGTTATGGCTTTGACCCTCAGTGGCCTGTTCGGGTGCCTGTATGCGCCGATCGATGGCTTGTGGGGCTGGGCGATTCTGCTCGGGCTGGGACAGGGCGGGGCGTTCAGCCTGGCGCTGACCCTGATCGTGCTGCGCTCGCGAGATGCCCACGTAGCGGCGAACCTGTCGAGCATGGCCCAAGGCTTCGGCTACACCCTGGCATCCATGGGGCCATTGGCGGTCGGCATCGTGCATGACTGGACCGGCGGCTGGGCGGCGGTCGGCTGGATTTTCGGGGTCATCGGCCTGGGCGCGATCCTTGCCGGCCTGGGAGCCGGGCGATCGTTGTACGTTCAAGTAGTCAGCGAAAAACTCTGACACCTCGGACACTATCGGTATTCGGCCCGCGAATGCCGATAGTGTTCCGCGAATTGGCAGGCTATCGTGCGGGCAGTCTTCAAAACTGTTTTGCAACCCAGGGAGCCTGCACATGAGTGATGCCCACCAAGCATTGATTACCCGGTTTTACCAGGCTTTCCAGCGGCTGGATGCCGAGGCCATGAGCGCCTGCTACACCGATGACGTGCTGTTCAGTGACCCGGCCTTCGGTGAACTGCGTGGGCGTGATGCGGGTGATATGTGGCGCATGCTCACCACTCGCGCCAGGGACTTTTCCCTGACGTTCGACGACGTGCGCGCCGACGAGCGCACCGGGAGTGCACATTGGGTGGCGACGTACCTGTTCAGCCAGACCGGCAATACCGTGGTCAACGACATCCAGGCACGGTTCGTGTTTCGCGACGGAAAAATCTGCGAGCACCACGACCGTTTTGACCTGTGGTCCTGGTCGCGCCAGGCGCTGGGTTTAAAAGGTCTGCTGTTGGGCTGGTCGCCCCTGGTAAAAAACGCCGTTCGGGCCCAGGCCTTGAAGGGGTTGAAGGCATTCCAGGCCGGGCGCTGATAAGATCGCCACTTGTTTCTTTTCCAATCCAGATCGTCAATTGAACAGTCTCAGCCAAACGTCTGTTAGCGCCGTCGAAACGCCGCTGGTCAGCAAGCCCTGGTTCGTCTACCTCGTACGTGCCGCCAATGGTTCACTGTACTGCGGGATCAGCGACGACCCCGTGCGCCGCTTCGCCACTCACCAGCGGGGTAAAGGTGCGCGCTTCTTCCTCTCAAGCCCGGCCGTGGCCCTGGTGTACACCGAGGCCTGTCGCGACAGGAGTGAAGCGCTACGTCAGGAGCGGCTGATCAAGAAACTCAGGAAAAGCGCCAAGGAGTGCCTGGTCGCGAACTATCAATCTGACTGATCAGTTCCCATCAGGCAGACCCGTAGGCCGCCTGCCGATTGCGCGCTAAGCTGTTGACTCCTAATTCGCGCGGCGGAGCCGAGCATGTCCGAGTTGATCCTGCATCATTACCCGACGTCCCCTTTCGCCGAAAAGGCCCGCCTGTTGTTGGGTTTCAAGGGGCTGTCCTGGCGCTCGGTGAAGATTTCACCGGTGATGCCCAAGCCTGACCTCACCGCCTTGACGGGTGGCTATCGCAAGACGCCGGTGTTGCAGGTCGGTGCAGACATCTACTGCGACACTGCGTTGATTGCCCGGCGCCTGGAGCAGGAAAAAGCCTTGCCGGCTCTCTTCCCGGAAGGTCAGGAGATGATCGCTGCGTCGTTCGCCGCCTGGGCGGACTCAGTGGTGTTCCAGCATGCCGTTAGCCTGGTGTTCCAGCCGGAATCTGTCGCCGTGCGTTTTGCCAGCCTGCCGCCGGAAGCAATCAAGGCCTTCCTGGCGGATCGCGCCGGGCTGTTCAGTGGTGGCAGCGCCACCCGCGTGTCTGCCGAGCAAGCCAGGCACCAGTGGCCGACGATCATGGCGCGACTCGAACAGCAACTGCAGCGCGAGCAGGGTGATTTCCTCTTCGGCGAGCCGTCGATTGCCGATTTCGCCCTGGCGCATCCACTGTGGTTCCTCAAGGCGACGCCGGTCACTTCGCCGCTGGTCGATGGGTATCCGGCAGTGTCAGCCTGGTTGGGCCGCGTCTTGGGCTTTGGCCATGGGGCTGCGAGCGAGATGACTGCAGAGCAAGCGCTTGAGGTGGCACGCAGCGCTACACCGGCGCAGTTGCCGCAGGAACGCTTTGCAGAACCTAACGGTTTCGAGGCGGGTCAGCAGGTAGTGATTGCGGCCACGGATTATGGGGTTGATCCGGTGGCGGGTGAGTTGGTGTTTGCCGGAAGTGAAGAGCTGATTCTGCGTCGCGAGGATGAGCGGTGCGGGGTGGTGCATGTGCATTTCCCGCGATTCGGGTTTCGTCTCGAAAAGCAGCGGTAGATCAACAGATCCCAGCCTCCGGCAGTTCCTGAATTAGAGCGGTGCTCATCTGCAGGCGCTGCCGAAGGCTGCGATCTTGTTTATTTCAAGGCTGCGAGTATGGCGTCCGGGTCATACCCGCGAATCAACGTCCCGTTTACATCGATGATCGGAATGCCGCCGCCACCCAGCGCCTCGTAAGCCTTGCGCGCCTGGGCATCCTTCTCGATATCGAACTCCTTGTAGGGAATGCCTTCCTGGTCGAGAAACCGTCGGGTCAACTTGCAGTAACCACACCATTCAGTGGCGTAGAGCACCACATCGGCCTTGGCCTGGGTCTGCTCCGATACCACCTGGGACGGATTGAACACCCGCTCGATCTTGCCCCAGTTCTGATAGACCACGATCACCAGCAGGATCAGCAGGAATTTTTTCAGCACGCCCCGCAGCATCAGTTGCGACGCTTGAGCTGATCGGTGAGCTGGGTTGGCAGGCCCTTGATGATCAGGGTGCCGGCTTCTTCGTCGTACTCGATCTTCGAGCCCAGCAGGTGCGCCTCAAAGCTGATGGAGAGGCCCTCGGCACGGCCCGTGAAACGACGGAATTGATTCAGGGTACGTTTGTCCGCAGGGATCTCCGGAGACAGGCCGTAGTCCTTGTTGCGGATGTGATCGTAGAACGCCTTAGGACGTTCTTCATCAATCAACCCGGACAGTTCCTCCAGGCCCATGGGCTCACCCATCTTGGCCTGGCTGCTGGCGTAGTCCACCAGCGTCTTGGTTTTCTCCCGGGCGGACTCTTCCGGCAGGTCTTCGCTTTCAACGAAATCACTGAAGGCCTTGAGCAGCGTGCGGGTTTCACCGGGGCCGTCGACGCCTTCCTGGCAGCCGATGAAGTCGCGGAAGTACTCCGAGACCTTTTTCCCGTTCTTGCCTTTGATGAACGAAATGTACTGCTTGGACTGCTTGTTGTTCTGCCACTCCGACACGTTGATCCGCGCCGCGAGGTGCAGCTGACCCAGGTCCAGGTGGCGGGACGGGGTCACATCGAGCTGCTCGGTCACGGCGACGCCTTCGCTGTGATGCAGCAGGGCGATGGCCAGGTAGTCAGTCATGCCTTGCTGATAGTGTGCAAACAGCACGTGCCCACCGACCGAGAGGTTGGATTCCTCCATCAGCTTCTGCAGATGCTCCACCGCCACCCGGCTGAATGCCGTGAAGTCCTTGCCGCCTTCGAGATACTCCTTCAGCCAGCCGCTGAACGGGTGCGCCCCGGACTCGGCATGGAACAAACCCCATGCCTTGCCTTGTTTGGCGTTGTAGCTCTCGTTGAGGTCGGCAAGCATGTTCTCGATGGCGCTCGACTCAGGTAACTCTTCGTCGCGGGCATGCAGAACTGCAGGCGTGCCGTCGGGTTTTTTGTCGATCAGGTGGACGATGCAATGGCGGATCGGCATGGGCTTCTCGGCTGATTGTAGAGGGGAGGGCGCGCTCCCCGAAAAAGCGCCCAGTGTACCGCAACTAGGTATGCATGCCCTTTGTAGGAGCTGCCGAAGGCTGCGATCTTTTGACTTTGCTTTTTAAACAAAAAAGATCAAAAGATCGCAGCCTTCGGCAGCTCCTACGGGGGTTGAGGGGCAATTTGCGGGTGCGCAGCGGCCCTTATGCTGTTTTTTAACGTTTTAGACCAATAAAGCTGACCAAATGGGTAGCTAGAGGCGGATATTTCCCCGTCTCTGTGCTAGTTTTGCCCGGTCTTGCGCGAAGTCACTGCGTTAAGCGTGCATTCAGCATTTGTCAGGTCGAACCAAACCCTGATTTCGGTATCTATAACCCCGATCCCGTGGTTATTGGCCGAGGGTGCCAGATCCAGAAGATCGGGCTCGATGGCTGACACTGCACTCTGCAATCCATATGAATTTGATAGGGAAGGAACACTACATGGCTCTTACTAAAGACCAACTGATCGCCGACATCGCTGAAGCTATCGACGCGCCAAAAACCACCGCGCGTAATGCTCTGGACCAACTGGGCCAAATCGTTGCCGATCAGCTGGAAAATGGCGGCGAAATCACTCTGCCAGGTATCGGCAAATTGAAAGTGACCGAACGTCCTGCCCGTACTGGCCGCAACCCTTCGACTGGCGCTGCCATCGAAATCGCTGCCAAGAAAGTTATCAAGCTGGTTGTGGCCAAAGGCCTGACCGACGCTGTTAACAAGTAAGACGTGTAAAAAAACCGTGCTCCGGAGCGATCCGGGCACGGTTTTTTTGTGCCTGTGATTTGCCGGAGGGCTCGAACCATCGCGGGAGTATCACCGCTGTAGGCGCTGTCGAGTGAAACGAGGCTGCGATCTCTTGATCTTTCACAACAACATCAAAAGATCGCAGCGTGCCGCAGCGCCTACGGTCTCAGCGAGCCCAGCGCTGACGCCAGATTTGCTGTTCGCTCTTGGTCTGGAACGTCCAGGCGACGAAACGGCTTTTCTTCTGCCCCTGGGACATTTCCACGACCTGGCTTTCCAGCACGCCGGCCTTTTTCAGGGCGATCTCGATCGCGGGCAGGTTCGACGCCTTGGACACCAGGGTGCTGAACCACAGCACCTTGTGCTGGAAATGCGCGCTCTCGGCGATCAATTGAGTCACGAAGCGCGCCTCGCCGCCCTCGCACCACAGTTCAGCCGACTGGCCACCAAAGTTCAGCACCGGCAGCTTGCGTTTCGGGTCGGCGCGACCCAGTGCGCGCCATTTACGCTCGCTGCCCTTGGTGGCTTCGTCCATCGAGGCGTGGAACGGCGGGTTGCACATGGTCAGGTCGAAGCGTTCGCCCGGCTCCAGCAACCCCAGCAGGATGTGCTTGGGGTTGGTTTGCTGGCGCAACTGAATGGCCTTGTTCAGCCCGTTGGACTGGACGATGGCCTTGGCAGCGGCCACGGCGGTCGGGTCGATTTCCGAGCCGAGGAAGTGCCAGCGGTAGTCGCTGTAGCCAATCAGCGGATAGACGCAGTTGGCGCCCATGCCGATGTCGAGCACCTTGACCGGCGCGCCACGGGGGATTTCGCCGTCATTGACGCTGGCCAACAGGTCGGCCAGGAAGTGCACATAGTCGGCACGCCCCGGAACCGGCGGGCACAGGTAATCCGCCGGGATGTCCCAGTGGGCCACGCCGTAGAACGACTTGAGCAGCGCGCGGTTGAACACCCGCACCGCGTCCGGGCTGGCGAAGTCGATGCTTTCCTTGCCGTATGGGTTGGTGATCACGAACTTCGCCAGTTCGGGCGTGGTCTTGATCAGCGCCGGGAAGTCATAACGACCCTGGTGGCGGTTGCGCGGGTGCAGGCTGGCCTTTTCGCGGGGCTCGACGGCTTTGGCCGGGGTCGCGGATTCGGGCTTCTTGCGCGCAGGGCGGGGTGTGCGGGGGGCGTTCATGGGTGTGATCGATTCGGGTATGGCTGAAAGTGACGGGCATTGTCCCACATTAGCTACCCAATGACGCATATCCCCTGTAGGAGCTGCCGAAGGCTGCGATCTTTTGATCTTGATTTTGAAGATCAAAAGATCGCAGCCTTCGGCAGCTCCTACAGGGGGCGGTGTTTGTGGGTGAGTGGCAGGCACAAAAAAGGGAGGCCATTTCTGGCCTCCCTTTTTCATTGCGATTTGCCGTTACAAACTGGCAATCCGCGCATGCTGCTCGGCCAGTTTGCCCAAAGCCTGTTGCGCTTCGGCCAGTTTGGCGCGTTCCTTCTCGATGACTTCGGCCGGCGCCTTGTCGACGAAACCGGCGTTCGACAGCTTGCCGCCCACGCGCTGGACTTCACCTTGCAAGCGCAGGATTTCCTTGTCCAGGCGTGCCAGCTCGGCGTCCTTGTCGATCAGGCCGGCCATTGGCACAAGCACTTCCATCTCGCCGACCAGGGCGGTCGCGGACAGTGGTGCTTCTTCGTCTGCTGCCAGCACAGTGATCGACTCGAGGCGCGCGAGCTTCTTCAGCAGGGCTTCGTTTTCGGTGAGACGACGCTGGTCTTCGGCGCTGACGTTCTTCAGGAACAGGTTAAGCGGCTTGCCTGGACCAATGTTCATTTCGGCGCGAATGTTACGCGTGCCGAGCATCAGCGTTTTCAGCCATTCGATGTCATCTTCGGCGGCTGCGTCAATGCGCTCTTCATTGGCCACTGGCCAAGGCTGCAGCATGATTGTCTTGCCTTCGATGCCGGCCAGCGGCGCGATGCGCTGCCAGATTTCTTCGGTGATGAACGGCATGAACGGGTGCGCCAGGCGCAGGGCAACTTCCAGTACGCGAACCAGGGTGCGACGGGTGCCGCGCTGGCGTTCGACCGGCGCGTTTTCGTCCCACAGCACCGGCTTGGACAGTTCCAGGTACCAGTCGCAATACTGGTTCCAGATGAACTCGTACAAGGCTTGTGCGGCCAGGTCGAAGCGGAACTGGTCGAGCTGACGGGTCACTTCGGCTTCGGTGCGTTGCAGCTGCGAGATGATCCAGCGATCCGCCAGGGACAGTTCGTAGGCTTCGCCGTTCTGGCCGCAGTCTTCGCCTTTGTCCAGCACGTAGCGCGCCGCGTTCCAGATCTTGTTGCAGAAGTTGCGATAGCCTTCGACGCGGCCCATGTCGAACTTGATGTCGCGACCGGTGGAGGCCAGCGAGCAGAAAGTGAAGCGCAGGGCGTCGGTGCCGTAGCTGGCGATGCCGTCGGCGAATTCGTCGCGGGTCTGCTTCTCGATCTTCTTCGCCAGTTTCGGCTGCATCATGCCGGAAGTGCGTTTCTGCACCAGATCTTCCAGCTCGATGCCGTCGATGATGTCCAGCGGGTCAAGGACGTTGCCCTTGGACTTGGACATCTTCTGGCCCTGGCCATCGCGCACCAGGCCGTGCACATACACGGTCTTGAATGGAACCTGCGGCGTGCCGTCTTCGTTTTTCACCAAATGCATGGTGAGCATGATCATCCGGGCAACCCAGAAGAAAATGATGTCGAAACCGGTCACCAGCACGTCGGTGGAGTGGAATTTCTTCAGGAACTCGGTCTGCTCAGGCCAGCCGAGCGTGGAGAACGTCCACAGGCCCGAACTGAACCAGGTGTCGAGTACGTCGTTGTCCTGTTGCAACGCCACGTCCGGGCCGAGGTTGTGCTTGGTGCGCACTTCGGCTTCGTCGCGACCGACGTAGACTTTGCCCGACTCGTCGTACCAGGCCGGGATCCGGTGACCCCACCACAGTTGACGGCTGATGCACCAGTCCTGGATGTCACGCATCCACGAGAAGTACATGTTTTCGTATTGTTTCGGCACGAACTGGATGCGGCCGTCTTCAACGGCAGCAATTGCAGGCTCGGCCAAAGGCTTGGTCGACACGTACCACTGGTCGGTCAGCCACGGCTCGATGATGGTGCCCGAGCGATCGCCTTTCGGCACTTTCAGGGCGTGATCGTCGACGCTGACCAGCAGGCCGGCGGCGTCGAAGGCGGCAACGATTTGCTTGCGCGCCTCGAAGCGGTCCAGGCCTGCGTATTCAGCCGGGATCTTGCCGTCGATGCGTTCGTTCAGTGTGCCGTCGAGGTTGAACACCTGGCAGGCCGGCAAGACGGCGGCGTTCTTGTCGAAGATGTTCAGCAGCGGCAGGTTGTGACGCTTGCCGACTTCGTAGTCGTTGAAATCGTGGGCCGGGGTGATTTTCACGCAACCGGTGCCGAACTCAGGATCGCAGTAATCGTCGGCGATGATCGGAATGCGGCGGCCGACCAGCGGCAGCTCGACAAATTTGCCGATCAGGGCTTTGTAGCGTTCATCGTTCGGGTTAACGGCCACGGCGGCGTCGCCGAGCATGGTTTCCGGGCGAGTGGTCGCGACGATCAGGAAGTCGTTGCCTTCAGCGGTTTTCGCGCCGTCGGCCAACGGGTACTTGAGGTTCCACAGGAAACCTTTCTCGTCGTGGTTTTCCACTTCGAGGTCGGAAATCGCCGTGTGCAGCTTGGTGTCCCAGTTGACCAGGCGCTTGCCGCGGTAGATCAGGCCGTCTTCGTGCAGGCGCACGAATGCTTCCTTGACCGCTTCAGACAGGCCGTCGTCCATGGTGAAGCGCTCGCGGCTCCAGTCTACGGACGAGCCGAGGCGGCGGATCTGGCGGCTGATGTTGCCACCGGACTGATCCTTCCATTCCCAGATTTTCTCGAGGAATTTCTCGCGACCAAGATCGTGGCGACTCTGACCCTGGGCTTCGAGTTGACGCTCCACCAGCATCTGCGTAGCGATACCGGCGTGGTCGGTACCCGGCTGCCACAGAGTGTTGCGACCCTGCATGCGGCGGAAACGGATCAGGGCGTCCATGATCGCGTTGTTGAAGCCGTGCCCCATGTGCAGGCTGCCCGTCACATTCGGCGGCGGGATCATGATGGTGTAGGACTCGCCCGCGCCTTGCGGGGCGAAGTAATTCTCAGACTCCCAGGTGTTGTACCAGGAAGTTTCAATGGCGTGCGGCTGGTAGGTCTTATCCATGCGCGGCGGGACCCTATTGGCATTAATTCAGGAAAAGCCGACGAGTATAGCGGGGCATGGGGCGAAGGGCGAGCAGGGGCGGACAGGGCGCGTCATCTCTCACGGTGCGAACACGGTAGGAGCTGCCGAAGGCTGCGATCTTTTGATCTTGATCTTTTCCGGAATCGTTGAAGATCAAGTCAAAAGATCGCAGCCTGCGGCAGCTCCTACATTGGAATGGCGTGGGCTACTCGTACTGGCTGAGCAACCGCTCCATCCGCGCCGCCAGTCGGCGTTTGATTTCGGTTTCGATATGCGGCGCAAAGTCGTCGATCACGTCTTGCATGATCAGCATGGCAGCGGCGCGCAGTTCGCCGTCCAGATGCAGCAAGGCGTCCGGGCCTTTATCTTCGGCAGCCGGGGCAGGGGGCGGTTCGCTGGCGGCTGGCGGGTTGCCGGCAGCCTCGAACAGCATGGGGATCTGTTCCTGATCCTCGTCCTCGACCGTGTCGGTCAGCAACGGTGGTTGCAGGTTGTCATCGCCGAGCAGTTGGCGGATCGACTCGAGGTCGTCCAGCAGATGCGCGGACTGTTGCTGTTTTGGCGTGTCCATCGGAATACTCAGAGTCGCTGTAAACGGTGGTCTTGCAAAGGATAGCCCTGTTCGCGATAGAAACGGAAACTCTCCCGCGCGGCCTGGCGAATCACCGGGTCTTCCACCACCACTTCCGCCACGCGGGCGAACTTGTTGGCAAAGGTCGGTACTTTCAGGTCGAGATTAACCATCAGGTCCTGATGTTGACCGCAGTCGTCTCCCAGGCCCAGCACAATCAAACCCTGCGGCTCGCTCTCGGCGGGGCCATGGGGCACGAAACTTTCGCCCTTGAACGCCCAGAGGCGTGCGTCGAGATCGTCACGTTGGTTCGCATCGCTGCAATGCAGGTAGATGCGATGGCCCATGCGCCAGGCTTTTTCAGTGAGCTTGCAGGCGAAATCCAGCCGCGCCGACGGATCGGCGCTGGGCAGGATATAGAAGTCGACTTTGGTCATTGCGGTTCCTGGAATCAACTTCCGCGGAATCTGTAGGAGCGAGCTTGCTCGCGAAGGTCGTCAACGATTACGCGGGAAACCAGGTTAATCGCGGTGATCTTGAGTTTTTCGCGAGCAAGCTCGCTCCTACAGTGTTCAGTGAGCGATATTTAGGCTTTGGCGCGGTCCAGCAGGTACTGGGTCAGCAGGGGCACCGGACGGCCAGTGGCGCCCTTGTCCTTGCCGCCGCTGGTCCAAGCGGTGCCGGCGATGTCCAGGTGCGCCCAGTTGAGGTTCTTGGTAAAGCGCGACAGGAAGCAGGCTGCGGTGATGGTGCCGGCTTTCGGCCCGCCAATGTTGGCGATGTCGGCAAACGGGCTGTCGAGCTGTTCTTGGTACTCATCGAACAGTGGCAACTGCCAGGCACGGTCGTCTGCGGACTGACCGGCGCTGAGCAGCTGGCCGATCAGTTCGTCGTTGTTGCCCAGCAGGCCAGAGGTGTGTGCGCCCAGGGCGACGACACAGGCGCCGGTCAGGGTCGCGATGTCGATCACGGCCTGGGGCTTGAAACGTTCTGAATAGGTCAGGGCGTCGCACAGCACCAGGCGGCCTTCGGCGTCGGTGTTGAGGATTTCCACGGTCTGGCCGCTCATGGTGGTGACGATGTCGCCTGGGCGCGCAGCGTTGCCGCTCGGCATGTTCTCGGCGCAGGCCAGGATGCACACCAGGTTGATCGGCAGTTTCAGTTCGAGCACGGCGCGCAGGGTGCCGAAGACGCTGGCGGCGCCGCCCATGTCGTACTTCATTTCGTCCATGCCGGCGCCCGGCTTGAGGCTGATACCGCCGGTGTCGAAAGTGATGCCTTTGCCGACCAGGGCGAACGGCTTCTCGGATTTCTTGCCGCCGTTGTATTGCATGACGATCAGGCGCGGAGGCTGGGCGCTGCCCTGGCCCACGGCGTAGAACGAGCCCATGCCCAGGTCCTTGATCTTCTTCTCGTCAAGGACTTCGACTTTCAGGCTCTTGAATTCCTTGCCCAGGCTCTTGGCCTGCTCGCCCAGGAAAGTCGGGTGGCAGATGTTCGGCGGCAGGTTGCCCAGGTTGCGGGTGAACGCCATGCCGTTGGCGATCGCGGTAGCGTGGGCCACGGCACGCTCGACTTCAGCCTGGGCGGCCTTGATGGTCACCAGGGTGATTTTCTTCAGGGCGCGCGGCTCGGCTTTCTGGCTCTTGAACTGGTCGAATGTGTATTGGCCGTCCACCAGGGTTTCAGCCAGCAGGCGGGTCTTGCCGTAGCTGTCACGGCCCTTGACCACGACTTCGTCCAGTGCCAGTACCGCATCGCTGCCGTTCAGGCCCTTGAGGGAGTTGAGGATGCCGGTAATGATTTTACGGAATGGGCGATCACCCAGTTCTTCGTCCTTGCCGACGCCGACCAGCAGTACACGCTCGGCCTTGAGGTTGGGCAGGCTGTGCAGCAGCAGGCTCTGGCCAACTTTGCCAGCGAGGTCGCCACGCTTGAGCACGGCGCTGATCGCGCCGCCGCTCAGTGCGTCAATTTGGCTGGCCACGGCGCCGAGCTTGCAGCCTTCGCTGACGGCAACCACCAGCGTGGCGGTTTTCAACGTTTGCGGATTAACGCTTTTTACAACCAGTTCCATGTCGGGGCCCCTGAATCAATGATCAACACGCAAGTGTCTGAACTTGCCTATAAATAGAGTACGCAAGGCAGGCTTGCGGCAAAGGCCGCAGTTTGAACCTCGTCGGCGGCGCCTGACAACCCTGGGTCGCAGGTTCGTCACGGTTCCGGCCGCCCTTGCAGGAGCGAATTGGATCCGGGCGGCGTTGCGCCGATGAACCTGAGAGCACCGTTGAGTGTCAGACGTCCCGCGTAATCGTTGACGAGCACGCGAGCGAGCTCCCGCATGGCGAACGCGCGCAGTGACAGGCGCATGCAATCACAGGATAATGCGCCATCTTTTTCGGCGGCCCTGCTTTGCGGTCCGCCTGCTACGTTTGCTTGTTTGGCCGCCTTCGCCTGACAACCCTGGAGTGTCTGGTTTGATTGTCTTTCGTTACCTATCCCGCGAAGTCCTGTTGACCTTGAGCGCCGTCAGCGCCGTGCTGCTGGTCATCATCATGAGCGGACGCTTCATCAAATACCTCGCCCAGGCCGCTGCGGGCCTGCTGGATCCAGGCTCCCTGTTCCTGATCATGGGGTTTCGTCTGCCGGGCTTCCTGCAACTGATCCTGCCACTGGGCCTGTTCCTGGGCATTCTGCTGGCTTACGGTCGCCTGTACCTCGAAAGCGAAATGACCGTGTTGTCGGCCACCGGCATGAGTCAGCAACGGCTGTTTGCCATGACCCTGTTCCCGGCCACCCTGGTGGCATTGGTGGTGGCATGGCTGAGCCTGAGCCTGGCGCCACAAGGGGCCAACCAGTTCCAGTTGCTGCTGAACAAGCAAGACGCCCTGACTGAATTCGACACCCTGGAGCCGGGCCGCTTCCAGGCCCTGCGTGATGGCACGCGGGTGACCTACACCGAGACCCTGACGGACGATCGCATCAACCTCGGTGGCGTGTTCATTTCCCAGAAGAACACCAGCACCGACCAGAAGGATCGCGGAATTTCCGTGCTGGTGGCCGAGAGGGGGCGCCAGGAAATCCGCCCTGACGGCAACCGCTACCTGATTCTCGACAATGGCTATCGCTACGACGGCAAGCCGGGCCAGGCCGATTATCGCGCCATCAAGTACGACGAGTACGGCGTGCTGCTGCCCAAGCCGGATGTCAGCGACGAAGTCACCGACCGTGACGCGATGCCCACCAGCAGCCTGATTGGCAGCGATGACGTTCGCTCGCGCACCGAATTGCAATGGCGCATGTCCCTGCCGTTGCTGGTCTTTATTGTCACCCTGATGGCGGTGCCGCTGTCGCGAGTGAATCCGCGCCAGGGGCGGTTCCTCAAGCTGCTGCCAGCGATTCTTCTTTATATGGCTTACCTGACCATCCTGATTGCCGCTCGCGGCGCGCTCGAAAAAGGCAAGATCCCGATGGCCCTCGGCTTGTGGTGGGTGCACGGGATCTTCCTGGCGATTGGGCTGGGCTTGCTCTATTGGGAGCCCCTGCGCCTGAAGATGGCGAGTCGCCGCAGCGCGCTGGAGGTGGCCCGTGGTTAAGCTGGATCGCTACATTGGTAGCAGTGTTTTCGTCGCCATCCTGGCTGTATTGGGCATCATTCTCGGTTTGGCGACGCTGTTCGCCTTCATCGACGAGATGGGCGATGCGAGCGATACCTACACCTTGCTGGACGTGTTGAGTTACGTCCTGCTGACGGCCCCCCGACGTTTGTACGACATGTTGCCGATGGCGGCCTTGATCGGCTGCCTGATCGGCCTGGGGAGCCTGGCCAGCAACAGCGAACTGACCATCATGCGCGCCGCTGGCGTGTCCATTGGCCGGATCGTCTGGGCAGTAATGAAGCCGATGCTGGTGCTGATGGTTGTCGGAGTCCTGATCGGCGAATACGTTGCGCCGGCCACCGAAAGCGCTGCCCAGGCCAATCGTTCGCTGGCCCAGGGCAGCGGTGACGCGCAAAGTGCCCGTCACGGCCTGTGGCATCGCCAGGGTGACGAGTTCATTCACGTCAACTCGGTACAACCCAACGGCTTGCTGTACGGTGTCACCCGCTATCGCTTCGACAAAGAGCGGCACATGCTGTCGGCCAGCTTCGCCAAGCGTGCGGAGTTCGACAAGGACCACTGGCAGCTGAGCGATGTCACCACCACGGTATTCCATGAGAAGAACACTGAAGTGGTCGCGGCCCCGGTCGAGCGCTGGGAAGTTGCCCTCAGTCCGCAACTGCTGAGCACGGTGGTCATGGCGCCAGAGTCTCTGTCGATCTCCGGTTTGTGGGGGTATATCCATTACCTGGCCGACCAGGGGCTGAATAACGGCCGTTACTGGTTGGCATTTTGGGTCAAGGTGTTGCAGCCGCTGGTCACTGCGGCACTGGTGCTGATGGCGATCTCCTTCATCTTTGGTCCGCTGCGCTCGGTGACCCTCGGACAGCGGGTATTCACCGGTGTACTGGTGGGGTTCACCTTCCGAATCGTCCAGGATCTGCTGGGGCCATCGAGCCTGGTGTTCGGTTTCTCGCCGCTGTTTGCGGTGCTGGTGCCTGCCAGCGTGTGCGCCCTGGCCGGGGTCTGGTTGTTGCGCCGGGCCGGTTGATTGCGGGTATTTCCCGAACAACGAGCCAATGAAAAACGCCCTTGTCGTGAGACCGGGGCGTTTTTGTCAGTGCCGTCCGACCTGCGCAGGTGACGCTTGCGCCGTGGATCAGGTACAATTCCCGGCTATTTTTCCGCGGGCTATGCCTGCAGCCTTTTTGAGTGTTGATCCGTGAGTGATTTGAGTCATATCCGCAATTTCTCCATCATCGCCCACATTGACCATGGCAAGTCGACGCTGGCCGATCGATTCATCCAGATGTGCGGCGGCCTTGCCGAGCGCGAAATGGAAGCCCAGGTACTGGACTCCATGGACCTGGAGCGTGAACGCGGGATCACCATCAAGGCCCACAGCGTCACCCTTTATTACACCGCTCGCGATGGCATCAAGTACCAGCTGAACTTCATCGACACCCCGGGCCACGTCGACTTCACCTATGAAGTCAGTCGCTCGCTGGCGGCCTGTGAAGGTGCTTTGCTGGTGGTCGACGCTGGCCAGGGCGTGGAAGCGCAGTCGGTTGCCAACTGCTACACGGCGATCGAGCAGGGCCTGGAAGTCATGCCCGTGCTGAACAAGATCGACCTGCCGCAGGCCGATCCGGACCGCGTGAAGGAAGAGATCGAGAAGATCATCGGCATCGATGCCACTGATGCCGTCGAGTGCAGCGCCAAGACCGGCCTGGGCGTCGATGAAGTCCTCGAGCGTCTGGTGCGCACCATTCCTGCGCCGACCGGCAACTACGAAGATCCGCTGCAAGCGTTGATCATCGACTCCTGGTTCGACAACTACCTGGGCGTTGTTTCCCTGGTACGCGTGCGCCATGGCCGTGTGAAGAAGGGCGACAAGATTCTCGTCAAGTCCACCGGCAAGATCCACCTGGTGGACAGCGTCGGTGTATTCAACCCTAAACATACCGCTACCACTGACCTTAAGGCCGGTGAAGTAGGCTTCATCATCGCTGGCATCAAGGACATTCACGGTGCGCCGGTGGGTGACACCCTGACCTTGAGCTCAACCCCGGACGTCGACGTCCTGCCGGGTTTCAAGCGCATTCAGCCGCAGGTTTACGCCGGCCTGTTTCCGGTCAGCTCCGACGACTTCGAAGATTTCCGTGAGGCCCTGCAAAAGCTCACCCTCAACGACTCGTCGCTGCAGTACACCCCAGAGAGTTCCGACGCCCTGGGCTTCGGCTTCCGTTGCGGGTTCCTCGGCATGCTGCACATGGAAATCATCCAGGAGCGCCTGGAGCGCGAGTATGACCTGGACCTGATCACCACGGCGCCGACGGTAATTTTCGAGCTGTTGCTGAAAACCGGTGAAACGATTTACGTCGACAACCCGTCGAAGCTTCCAGACCTGTCTTCCATCGAAGACATGCGCGAGCCGATCGTGCGGGCCAACATTCTTGTGCCGCAAGAGCACCTGGGCAACGTCATTACCCTGTGCATCGAGAAGCGTGGCGTGCAGCACGACATGCTGTTCCTCGGTACCCAGGTCCAGGTGACCTACGATCTGCCGATGAACGAAGTGGTCCTGGACTTCTTCGATCGCCTGAAGTCCACCAGCCGCGGCTATGCTTCGCTGGACTACCATTTCGATCGTTATCAGTCGGCTAACCTGGTGAAACTGGATGTGCTGATCAACGGTGACAAGGTCGACGCCCTGGCGCTGATCGTGCACAAGGATAACGCGCACTACAAAGGTCGCCAGTTGACCGAGAAGATGAAAGAACTGATTCCGCGCCAGATGTTCGACGTCGCGATCCAGGCCGCCATTGGCGGGCAGATCATTGCGCGAACCTCCGTCAAGGCACTCAGAAAGAACGTATTGGCCAAATGCTACGGCGGCGACGTCAGCCGTAAGAAGAAACTGCTTGAAAAGCAAAAGGCCGGTAAGAAACGCATGAAGCAAGTCGGCAACGTGGAAATTCCACAAGAAGCCTTCCTTGCAGTGCTCAGGTTGGATAGTTAGGTCCTATGTCACTAAATTTCCCGCTGTTGCTGGTCATCGCCGTGTTCGTCTGCGGCCTGTTGGCGTTGCTCGATCTGGTTTTTCTCGCGCCGCGTCGGCGTGCAGCCATTGCATCCTATCAGGGCAGCGTCAGCCAGCCTGACGGGATGGTGGTCGAAAAACTGAACAAGGAGCCGCTGCTGGTCGAATACGGCAAGTCGTTCTTCCCGGTGTTGTTCATCGTGCTGGTGCTGCGTTCGTTCCTGGTGGAACCGTTCCAGATTCCATCCGGCTCGATGAAACCGACCCTGGACGTTGGCGATTTCATTCTGGTGAGCAAGTTCTCCTACGGGATCCGCTTGCCGGTGATCGACAAGAAAGTGATCGAAATCGGTGACCCGCAGCGCGGCGATGTGATGGTTTTCCGCTATCCGAGCGATCCGAACGTCAACTACATCAAGCGTGTAGTGGGCCTGCCGGGCGACCAGATTCGCTACACCGCCGACAAGCGCCTGTTCGTCAACGGCGAGTCCGTTGCCGAGCAGTTGATCGGCTCCGAGCCGGGCACCCTGGGCAGTGCCGAGCTCTACAAGGAAAAACTCGGTGTCGCCGAGCACCTGATCCGCAAGGAAATGAGCCGCTATCGCGCAACGCCGGACCGTTCGTGGACTGTGCCTGCCGGGCACTACTTCATGATGGGCGACAACCGCGACAACTCCAACGACAGTCGCTATTGGGATGATCCGAGCATTCCCAAGGACCTGCTGGGCATGGTCCCCGACAAGAATATCGTCGGCAAGGCCTTCGCGGTCTGGATGAGCTGGCCTGAACCCAAACTCAGTCACCTGCCGAACTTCTCGCGGGTTGGCCTGATCAAGTAATCACACACGGCGCTGTTGAACACAGCGCCGAATGCATTTCTGGAGCCGCTACAATCGGCGCCCGAAGCATGAAAACAATGATATTCAGGACGTAATTTTTGAACACAGCGTTAATTGTCCCAAGCCTGCGCCGCACCCCGGCGATGGCGGTGGAATCCAGCCACGAACTCAGCGTGGGTACACCGTGAGCGTTTCCTTAAGCCGTCTAGAGCGTCAGCTCGGCTACACCTTCAAGGACCAGGAACTGATGGTCCTGGCCCTGACTCACCGCAGCTTTGCCGGGCGCAACAACGAACGCCTGGAATTCCTCGGTGATGCCATCCTCAATTTCGTCGCTGGCGAGGCGCTGTTCGATCGCTTCCCGCTGGCTCGCGAAGGCCAGTTGTCGCGTTTGCGCGCACGCCTGGTGAAAGGTGAGACCCTGGCTGTACTGGCCCGCGGTTTCGATCTGGGCGAGTACCTGCGCCTGGGCTCTGGCGAGTTGAAGAGCGGCGGTTTCCGTCGCGAGTCGATTCTGGCCGATGCCCTGGAAGCGCTGATTGGTGCAATCTACCTGGACGCGGGCATGGATATGGCGCGCGAGCGCGTGCTGGCCTGGCTGGCCGGTGAGTTCGAAGGCCTGACGCTGGTCGACACCAACAAAGATCCAAAGACCCGCCTGCAGGAATTCCTGCAATCGCGTGGGTGTGAGCTGCCGCGTTACGAAGTGGTGGATATCCAGGGTGAGCCGCATTGCCGGACGTTCTTCGTCGAATGTGAAATCACCTTATTGAATGAAAAAAGCCGAGGTCAGGGTGTGAGTCGTCGTATTGCCGAACAGGTAGCGGCCGCCGCAGCACTGATTGCCCTGGGTGTGGAGAATGGCAATGACTGATTCAACCGCAACACGCTGTGGCTATGTTGCCATCGTCGGCCGTCCCAACGTGGGCAAGTCCACGTTGCTGAACCACATCCTCGGCCAGAAGCTCGCGATCACTTCGCGCAAGCCGCAAACCACCCGCCACAACATGCTGGGCATCAAGACCGAAGGCGCCGTGCAGGCGATCTACGTCGACACTCCGGGCATGCACAAAGGTGGCGAAAAAGCCCTCAACCGCTACATGAACAAGACGGCCTCGGCAGCCTTGAAAGACGTGGACGTGGTGATCTTCGTAGTCGACCGCACCAAGTGGACCGACGAGGACCAGATGGTCCTGGAGCGCGTCCAGTATGTGACCGGCCCGCTGATCGTGGCGTTGAACAAGACGGATCGCATCGAAGACAAAGCCGAGCTGATGCCGCACCTGAGCTGGTTGCAGGAGCAGCTGCCGAACGCGCAGATCATGCCGATCTCGGCCCAGCACGGGCACAACCTCGAAGCGCTGGAGCGGGTGATTGCCGGCTACCTTCCGGAAAACGATCACTTCTTCCCCGAAGACCAGATCACCGACCGCAGCAGTCGCTTCCTCGCCGCCGAACTGGTGCGCGAAAAGATCATGCGCCAGATGGGTGCAGAGCTGCCGTACCAGATCACCGTCGAAATCGAAGAGTTCAAGCAGCAGGGCAAGACCCTGCATATTCATGCCTTGATCCTCGTCGAGCGCGACGGCCAGAAGAAGATCATCATTGGCGACAAGGGCGAGCGCATCAAGCGCATCGGCACCGAGGCGCGCAAGGACATGGAGCTGCTGTTCGACTCCAAGATCATGCTCAACCTCTGGGTGAAAGTGAAAGGCGGCTGGTCCGATGACGAGCGCGCGCTGCGTTCGCTGGGTTACGGCGACCTGTAAACCCGATCGACGCTGCACCGCAGAACCTGTGGGAGCGGGCTTGCCCGCGATGAGGATGTAACATTCAATATAGATGTTGGATGTCAGTCCGCCATCGCGGGCAGGCCCGCTCCCACATTGGTTTTTGTTGTTTGTAGAGCTGCGCACTTTCTTCGAGAACCCTGACTTCCATGTCGCAAACCCCACCCATTCCCCAGCCCGCCTTCGTACTCCACTCTCGCGCCTACCGCGAGAGCAGCGCGTTGGTCGACTTCCTTACGCCGCAAGGTCGGCTACGGGCGGTGTTGCGCAGTGCGCGGGGCAAGGCCGGGACCTTGGCCAGGCCCTTCGTGCCCCTGGAAGTCGAATTTCGCGGGCGAGGGGAGCTGAAGAACGTCGGGCGGATGGAGGCCTCGGGGGTTTCCACCTGGCTCAACGGCGAAGCGCTGTTCAGTGGCCTGTACCTCAATGAGCTGCTGATTCGCCTGCTACCCGCCGAAGACCCGCTGCCGGGTGTGTTCGACCACTACGCCGCGACGTTGCTGGCGCTGGCCGAAGGTCGTCCGCTGGAGCCGTTGCTGCGCTCCTTTGAATGGCGGTTGCTCGATGATCTGGGCTACGGCTTCGCGCTCGGCACTGATATCCACGGTGAGCCTGTAGCGCCGGACGGTCTGTATCGCCTGCAGGTGGACGCGGGACTGGAGCGGGTGTACCTGTTGCAGCCCGGACTGTTCAACGGCACTGAATTGCTGGCCATGGCCGAAGCGGACTGGTCGGCACCGGGTGCTTTATCGGCCGCCAAACGGTTGATGCGCCAGGCACTTGCCGTGCATCTGGGCGGTCGTCCCCTGGTTTCCCGAGAGTTGTTTCGAAAGCCGTAAAATCCCCGTGTATGCTGTGCACCGAACTTTCCCCTCTTCAGGAGCGCTTCCGTGACCACCAGCAATCGCATTCTTCTTGGCGTGAACATCGACCACGTTGCCACCCTGCGTCAGGCCCGGGGCACTCGTTACCCGGATCCGGTCAAGGCCGCACTGGACGCGGAAGAGGCGGGCGCTGACGGCATCACCGTGCACCTGCGCGAAGACCGTCGCCATATTCAGGAGCGCGACGTGCTGCTGCTCAAGGATGTGCTGCAGACCCGCATGAACTTCGAGATGGGCGTCACTGAAGAGATGATGGTGTTCGCCGAGCGCATCCGCCCTGCGCACATTTGCCTGGTCCCGGAAACTCGCCAGGAGCTGACCACTGAAGGCGGGCTGGATGTAGCGGGGCAGGAGGCTCTGATCAAGGCGGCGGTGGACCGCCTGGCGAAAATTGGCTGCGAGGTGTCGTTGTTCATCGACGCGGACGAGCGCCAGATCGAAGCGTCCCGCCGAGTGGGTGCGCCGGCCATCGAGCTGCACACGGGGCGTTACGCGGACGCCGAGACGCCGACGCAAGTGGCTGAAGAGCTCAAGCGTGTAGCGGATGGCGTGGCTTTTGGTCTGGCCCAGGGTTTGATCGTCAACGCCGGCCACGGTCTGCACTACCACAACGTTGAAGCGGTGGCTGCGATCAAGGGCATCAACGAACTTAATATCGGCCACGCGCTGGTCGCCCATGCTCTATTTGTCGGCTTCAAGTCGGCGGTGTCGGAGATGAAATCGCTGATTCTGGCAGCGGCGTTGAAAGGCTAAGATCAAAAGATCGCAGCCTCCGGCAGCTCCTACAGGTGTACGCATAACCCTGTAGGAGGTGCCGGAGGCTCGGGCCGCGTTCGGACGATCTTTTTGCTTTAAAGCTGCGGCGATTCCTGGTTCGGTTTGGACTTGTCGATCCCCGGCACATGCAAATTGCCTTCAGCCACCTGATCACCCTCAAGCTGCGGCTGTGTCACCCAGGTCAGGATGTCGTAATACCGGCGGATGTTCGCCACAAAATGCACCGGCTCGCCGCCCCGGGCATAACCATAGCGGGTCTTGCTGTACCACTGCTTCTGCGACAGGCGCGGCAGGATCTTCTTCACGTCCAGCCATTTGTTCGGATTCAGCCCTTCCTTGGCGGTCAGCTTGCGCGCGTCATCCAGGTGGCCGCTGCCGACGTTGTAGGCCGCCAGGGCAAACCAGGTGCGGTCTGGCTCCTTGATTGAATCGTCCAGCTGTTCCTTCATGTAAGCCAGGTACTTGGCGCCGCCCATGATGCTCTGCTTGGGGTCCAGGCGATTGGACACGCCCATGGCCTGCGCAGTGTTCTGGGTCAGCATCATCAGGCCACGCACGCCGGTCTTGGACGTCACTGCGGCCTGCCACAGGGATTCCTGATAACCCACCGCCGCCAGCAGGCGCCAGTCGACCTTTTCTTTCTTGGCGTAGGCCTTGAAGTGCTGTTCGTACTTGGGCAGCCGTTGCTGCAAATGCTGGGCGAAGGTCGTGGCGCCCATGTAGCCGAGCACGTCGACGTGACCGTAGTAGCGGTCCTTCAAACGTTGCAGGGTGCCGTTCTTCTTGACCTTGTCGAGGTAGTCGTTGATCTCGTTGAGCAGGCTGTTGTCTTCGCCTGCCGCCACGGCCCAGCTCTGGTTGCTGGCGTCACCCAGGTCAAAGGCGACCCGCACGTTGGGGAAGTAGACCTGGTTCATCGCCACTTCGTTGGAGTCGACCAGGGTCAGGTCGATCTGGCCTTCATCGACCATGCGCAACAGGTCCACGACTTCGACGGCGTCGGACTCTTCGTATTCAATGCGCGGAAATTTCCGTTTAAGCTCTGTCAGTTGCTCGGCATGGGTGCTGCCCTTGAGCACCATGATCTTCTTGCCCACCAGATCCCCCGCATCGGTAGGCCGTGACTGGCCGTTGCGATAGATGATCTGCGGGGTGACTTCCAGGTAGGAGTGGGAGAACCGCACCTGCTTTTTGCGTTGCTCGCTGCTGACCAGTCCGGCAGCAGCCAGCACAGGGCCGTTGGGCTTGCCCACCTGATTGAACAGGTCGTCCAGATTGTCGGCGGTTTCGATTTTCAGCTCGACCCCCAGATCGTCGGCGAAACGTTTCACCAGCTCGTATTCAAAGCCGGTTTCACCGCTGCGATCCTGAAAGTAGGTGGCGGGGCTGTTTCGGGTAACCACCCGCAGCACGCCATCCTCCTTTACACGCTCGAGTGTGTTGGGTTTATCAACACAGCCACCAAGCATCAGGAAGAGTCCGGTTGCGATCAGCCATTTGGCGTACCGCGGACGCAAAGCCGTTGGGGAAAACATCTGCGCAGTATACGCAAAGGACCACGAGCGCCATATCTCGACAGCACTGGGCCAGTCTGCTAGAGCAGCAAAAAACGGCGCACAACCCGCAGGAATGGGCTTTTACGGCGCTTCTTGATGGAAAAAATAAGCGCTGAACGCCTCCTGTTTCTGCCCTGAAACCCCGGCCCGACGTTCGGGTACGGCCGTGCGTACCGTTTCGGGTGATGTCACGGGCGGTTTAGGCTAGAATGCACGGCCTCAAAGCACACCCCTTCCCGAGGCTGTCCCGAAGATGTTGATCCTGCGCGGCGCTCCTGCCCTTTCTGCCTTTCGCCACAGCAAACTCCTTGAGCAACTTCGCCGATGCGTCCCGGCTGTCAGCGGCTTGTATGCTGAATTCGCTCACTTCGCCGAGGTTACCGGCGTCCTGACCGGCGACGAACAGCAGGTGCTCGCGCGCCTTCTGAAGTACGGCCCAAGTGTTCCAGTCCAGGAGCCGACCGGTCGTCTGTTCCTGGTGTTGCCACGTTTCGGCACCATCTCGCCCTGGTCCAGCAAAGCCAGCGACATCGCTCGCAACTGCGGCCTGGGCAAGATCCAGCGCCTTGAGCGCGGCATCGCCTTCTATGTCGCCGGCCAGTTCAGCGAAACTGAAGCGCAGCTGATCTCGGACGCCTTGCACGACCGCATGACCCAGATCGTCCTGGCCAACCTGGAGCAGGCCGCAGGTCTGTTCAGCCACGCCGAGCCCAAGCCCCTGACCGCGATCGACGTGTTGGGCGGCGGCCGCGGCGCGCTGGAAAAAGCCAACACCGAGCTGGGTCTGGCCCTGGCCGAAGACGAGATCGACTATCTGGTCAACGCTTTCGTCGGCTTGAAGCGCAACCCACACGACATCGAACTGATGATGTTCGCCCAGGCCAACTCCGAGCACTGCCGTCACAAGATCTTCAACGCCAGTTGGGACATCGACGGTCAGAGCCAGGAAAAAAGCCTGTTCGGCATGATCAAGAACACCTACCAGATGCACAGCGAAGGCGTCCTGTCCGCTTACAAGGACAACGCCTCGGTGATCGTCGGTAACGTCGCCGGTCGTTTCTTCCCGGACCCTGAAACCCGCCAGTACGGCGCGGTGCAGGAGCCGGTGCACATCCTGATGAAGGTGGAAACCCACAACCACCCGACCGCGATCGCCCCGTTCCCGGGCGCATCCACCGGTTCCGGTGGCGAGATCCGCGACGAAGGCGCTACCGGTCGCGGCGCCAAGCCAAAGGCTGGCCTCACTGGTTTCACCGTGTCGAACCTGCAGATCCCGGGCTTCGAACAGCCGTGGGAAGTGCCGTACGGCAAGCCTGAGCGCATCGTTACCGCGCTGGACATCATGATCGAAGGCCCACTGGGTGGCGCCGCGTTCAACAACGAATTCGGCCGTCCCGCCCTGACCGGCTACTTCCGTACCTTCGAACAGTCGATCACCACTCCCCGTGGCGACGAGGTTCGCGGTTACCACAAGCCGATCATGCTGGCCGGCGGCATGGGTAACATCCGTGCCGAACACGTACAGAAAGGCGAGATCATTGTCGGCTCCAAGCTGATCGTCCTCGGTGGCCCGGCCATGTTGATCGGCCTGGGTGGCGGCGCGGCTTCCTCCATGGCCACCGGCACCAGCTCGGCTGACCTGGATTTTGCATCCGTACAGCGCGAAAACCCGGAAATGGAACGTCGCTGCCAGGAAGTCATCGACCGTTGCTGGCAGTTGGGTGACAAGAACCCGATCAGCTTCATCCATGACGTCGGCGCCGGCGGCCTGTCCAACGCTTTCCCGGAACTGGTCAACGACGGCAACCGTGGCGGTCGCTTCGAACTGCGCAACATTCCAAACGACGAGCCGGGCATGGCCCCGCACGAAATCTGGAGTAACGAATCCCAGGAACGTTACGTCCTGGCGGTTGGCCCTGCGGACTTCGAACGCTTCCAGGCGATCTGCGAACGCGAGCGTTGCCCGTTTGCCGTCGTCGGCGAAGCCACTGCCGAGCCGCAACTGACCGTTACCGACAGTCACTTCGGCAACAACCCGGTGGACATGCCACTCGAAGTGCTGCTGGGCAAGGCTCCGCGCATGCACCGCTCGGCTGTTCGTGAAAACGAACTGGGCGATGACTTCGATCCGGCGACGCTCGAGATCGCCGACTGCGTTGAACGCGTTCTGCATCACCCTGCCGTCGCCAGCAAAAGCTTCCTGATCACCATCGGCGACCGCACCATCACCGGCCTCGTGGCCCGTGACCAGATGGTCGGCCCGTGGCAGGTTCCAGTGGCCGACGTTGCCGTCACCGCCACCAGCTTCGACGTCTACACCGGTGAAGCCATGGCCATGGGCGAGCGGACTCCGCTGGCTCTGCTGGACGCTCCGGCGTCGGGCCGCATGGCCATTGGTGAGACCCTGACCAACATCGCCGCTTCGCGCATCAACAAGATCTCCGACATCAAACTGTCGGCGAACTGGATGTCCGCGGCCGGTCACCCGGGTGAAGACGCACGTCTGTACGACACCGTGAAGGCAGTTGGCATGGAATTGTGCCCGGACCTGGGTATCACCATCCCGGTGGGCAAGGACTCCATGTCCATGGCCACCCGCTGGAACGATAACGGCGAAGACAAGACCGTCACCTCGCCGATGTCCCTGATCGTGACCGGTTTCGCGCCAGTGGCTGACATCCGTCAGACCCTGACTCCGGAACTGCGCATGGACAAGGGCACCACCGACCTGATCCTGATCGACCTGGGCCGTGGCCAGAACCGCATGGGCGCTTCGATCCTGGCCCAGGTTCACGGCAAGCTCGGCTCGCAAGCGCCGGACGTCGATGATGCCGAAGACCTGAAAGCCTTCTTCGCAGTGATCCAGGGCCTCAACGCCGATGGTCACCTGCTGGCTTACCACGACCGTTCCGACGGTGGCCTGCTGACCAGCGTAGTGGAAATGGCGTTTGCCGGTCACTGCGGCCTGAGCCTGAATCTCGATGGTCTGGCAGAAACCTCCGCTGACATCGCCGCGATCCTGTTCAACGAAGAACTGGGCGCCGTGATCCAGGTTCGTCAGGACGCCACGCCAGACATCCTCGCGCAGTTCAGCGCGGCCGGTCTGGGCGACTGCGTGTCGGTGATCGGTCAGCCAATGAACAATGGCCAGATCAACATCACGTTCAACGGCGAAACCGTATTCGAAGGCCAGCGTCGTCTGCTGCAACGTACCTGGGCTGAAACCAGCTACCAGATCCAGCGTCTGCGCGACAACGTCGACTGCGCCGAACAAGAGTTCGACGTGCTGCTGGAAGAAGACAACCCGGGCCTGAGCGTCAAGCTGAGCTTTGACGTCAACCAGGACGTCGCTGCGCCTTACATCAAGAAAGGCATTCGTCCACAGGTTGCCGTATTGCGTGAGCAGGGCGTCAACGGTCAGGTGGAAATGGCGGCGGCATTTGATCGCGCCGGCTTCAACGCCATTGACGTGCACATGAGCGACATCCTGGCCGGCCGTGTCGACCTGAACGAGTTCAAGGGCCTGGTAGCCTGCGGTGGTTTCTCCTACGGCGACGTACTGGGTGCCGGCGAAGGCTGGGCCAAGTCCGCGCTGTTCAACAGCCGTGCTCGCGATGCGTTCCAGGGCTTCTTCGAACGCAACGACAGCTTCACTCTCGGTGTGTGCAACGGTTGCCAGATGATGTCCAACCTGCATGAGCTGATCCCGGGCAGCGAGTTCTGGCCACACTTCGTGCGCAACCGTTCCGAGCAGTTCGAAGCGCGCGTGGCGATGGTTCAGGTCCAGGAATCGAACTCGATCTTCCTCCAGGGCATGGCCGGTTCGCGTATGCCGATCGCCATCGCCCACGGTGAAGGCCATGCCGAGTTCGCCAGCGAAGAAGCCTTGCTCGAAGCCGATCTGTCGGGGTGCGTGGCGATGCGTTTCGTCGACAACCACGGCAAGGTCACCGAGAAGTATCCGGCCAACCCGAACGGCTCGCCGCGCGGCATCACCGGGCTGACCAGCCGTGACGGTCGCGTGACCATCATGATGCCGCACCCTGAGCGTGTATTCCGCGCCGTGCAGAACTCGTGGCGCTCGGAAGACTGGAACGAAGACGCGCCGTGGATGCGCATGTTCCGCAACGCTCGCGTGTGGGTGAACTAAGCCCCATGTTCAAGCTCGCCTTTTTCGTTCCGACCAGCCACGTCGATGGGGTCAAGAGTGCTGTGTTCGCTGCCGGTGGCGGTCGAATCGGTGCCTATGACCACTGTTCGTGGCAGGTCCTGGGCCAAGGCCAGTTCCGCCCGCTGGACGGCAGTCAGCCGTTCATTGGCGAGGCTGGCGAGGTCGAGCAGGTGGAGGAATGGAAAGTCGAGCTGGTCGTGGCGGATGAGCTGATCGTGGCCGTGGTGGCCGCGTTGAAGCTCAGTCACCCGTATGAGACACCGGCTTACGAGGTATGGCGGCTGGAGGATTATTGATCTCTGGTTGCTGAGACAGGAAACCCGCTGGGCCAGTTTGGTCGGCGGGTTTTTTGTTGCCTATAAGCTGCGTCTGACGTGTGCTTCGCAGGGTTCCTACAAGTTTTTAGGGTTGTCGCTCGGAACCCGAATCTCTAGTTTCCTGGGTTTAAATACCTGAGTGACCGACCCCATGAAGCCCGATCAAAAATCCTCCGATAAGCCATTGCGGTGTGTGATGTATCGCGTCACAATCCTCGCATGATTGTCAGCTGGAAACATAAAGGCCTCAGAGCTTTCTATGAGACTGGTTCAACCAAAGGCATCAACACGAATCATGCAAAGCGCTTGCGTCGAGTCCTCCTCATCCTGGACAGCGCCCGCCACTCAAGTGAGCTGGATCTCCCCGGTTGGCGATTCCATAGTTTGAGAGGCGAGCTGGCTGACTATTGGTCGGTCAGCATAAGTGGTAACTGGCGCATCATTTTTCGCATGTTCGACGACCACGTCGAGCTGGTTGATTATCTTGACTACCACTGAGCAGAGGCAGCTGAATGGGTATGCACAATCCTCCTCATCCTGGCGAAATCTTGCTTGAGGACGTGGTTCCCGGACTGGGGATCACCATTACTGAAATGGCTCGACGTCTCGGGTATGCCCGGGAAACTTTTTCCAGAATATTGCATGGGCACGCGCCTATCAGTCCCGATCTGGCTGTACGTTTGGAGCGCGCTGGCATCAGCAAGGCCCAAACCTGGCTGGCCATGCAGTGCAGCTACGATTTGTGGCAGGCCGAGCACCGCGAGCAGCCTCAGATCGAGCGGTTTGCTCGCATCGATTGAGCTACGATCAAACCCGCTTTCTCAGCCGTGCGCTGATTGATGGGGGGATCACTTACGGCTGAAACGCCCCAATGAAAATCGCCGGATCCACCCGCGCATCATTCAGGCTCACATTCCAGTGCATGTGCGGGCCGGTGGCGCGGCCGGTGGCGCCGACTTTGCCGACTACGCCGCCGCGAGGCATTTGCTGGCCGACTTTCACGTCGATTTTCGACATGTGGCAGAACATGCTGATAAAGCCTTGGCCGTGGTCGACGAACACCGTGTTGCCGTTGAAGAAGTAGTTGCCGATCAGGATCACCTTGCCGGCGGCGGGGGTCTTGATCGGAGTGCCGGCGGGTACGGCGAAGTCCAGGCCGGAGTGGGCATTGCGTTCTTCGCCGTTGAAGAAGCGACGCACGCCGAACTTGCTGGAGAGGGGGCCGTTGACCGGTTTGTCCAGCAGCAGGTTGCTCGGGGTGTTCGGGCTGAAGGTGCGGTAGGCCTTGATCTGCTCGGCCAGCTCGCCCTCAATGCGCTTGAGGTTGGCCGGGTTCGGGTTGACCTGCTGGGTGTTTTTCAGGGTGATGTGCTGTTCCGGGTACTTCTTGCTGCCAACGGTGAACACCAGGTTGCGCCCGCCGCTGCTGACTTGCTGGGGGCCAGGCTTGACCGTCAGCGGCACGCCGACAATGGCCAGCCAGTTGTTCTGTTCCTTCACCACCAGCACCGGCTTGCCTTGATAGCTGGCCTTGGGTGGTTGCGCAGAGGTGCCCAGGTCCACCACCGCCACGCCGCCCGGCACCGGTTTGTTGAGCACGCGAGTGATGTAGCTGTCGGCGTGGGCGTTGAAGGTCAGGCACAAGAAAAACAGCGAGGCGAGAATGCGCGGCATGGATCAATCCAGTAAAGAAAGGGTGACGGGCGTCAGGTGATTGTCTTCGACCCTGACTTGCAGCTCGCCTTCGCCCAGCCTGGCTTTGAGGCGCTGGCCGGTGTGGGTCTGGGCGGCGTTACGAATCGCATGGCCGCGCTCATCCAGCAGGATGCTGTAGCCGCGACCCAGGGTTGCCAGGGGGCTGACGACGTGCAGTGTCTGCATCTGGTTTTGCAGCTGCATGCGCCGGTCCTTGAGCCCTTCGCGCATGGCCCTGGGCAGGCGTTCCGCGAGACTGTCGAGGCGCTGGCGCAGCATCGCCAATTGGCGCCCGGGATGCTGGCCGGCGAGGCGGGTTTCCAGGCGGATCAAACGTTCGCGACGGGTGTTGAGGCTGCGCTCGAAAGCCCGGCGCATGCGCATGTCCAGGTCGTCAAGGCGTTGCGCTTGCTGACGCAGGCGCTCACCGGGATGACGAAGGCGCCGGGACATGCCCTCCAGGCGCAGACGATCGCGCATCAGGCGATCGCGAATGCGCATCACCAGGCGCCGATGCAGGCTTTCGACACGGCGCACCAGGTCGCTGGAGTCCGGCGCGAGTAACTCCGCAGCCGCCGAAGGGGTAGGGGCGCGTACGTCGGCGACGAAGTCACTGATCGACACATCGGTCTCGTGACCGACCGCGCTGACAATCGGCGTCACGCAGGCGTCAACGGCGCGGGCCACGGCTTCTTCGTTGAAACACCAGAGGTCTTCCAGCGAGCCGCCGCCACGGGCCAGGATCAACGCGTCAAAGCCTCGGGCATCCGCCAGCCTCAGTGCCCTGACAATCTGGGCCGTGGCTTCGCGACCTTGCACGGCCGTCGGGATCAACGTCAGTTGAACCTGCGGAGCACGGCGGCGGAACACGCTGATGATGTCGCGAATCACCGCCCCCGTCGGCGAACTGATGATGCCGATGCGTTGCGGATGCGCCGGCAGCGCCACTTTGCGTTCGGCACTGAACAGGCCTTCAGCGCTGAGTTTTTCCTTCAGCGCATCGAACGCCAACCGCAGCGCTCCGTCACCGGCCGGCTCCACGGTATCGAGGATCAGTTGGTAATCGCCGCGGCCCTCGAAAAGCGAGACCTTGCCGCGCACCTTCACCGCCAGGCCATCCTTCAGCGCCTGGCGGACCCGGGCGGCGTTTTGCCGAAACAGTGCACAACGCACCTGGGCGCCGCTGTCCTTGAGGGTGAAATACACATGGCCGGACGCCGGGCGGGCGAGGTTGGAAATTTCGCCTTCGACCCAGATGTTGCTGAACACGTCTTCCAGCAACACCCGCGCGCGGCCGTTGAGCTGGCTGACAGTCAGGACTTCACGGTCCAGGCCGAGTCTTGCAAAGGGATCTTTAATCATGGGGCGCATGATAAAGGCAATCTCCTGCGCAATGCACGATCCCCTTAGGAGCCGCCGCAGGCTGCGATCTTTTGATCTTGAAAAATGCCTGCTTCGCCGAAAATCCAGATCAAAAGATCGCAGCCTGCGGCAGCGCCTGCAGGGTATTTTTGAAATGTCCATGGAGGCGCCGTCTTGGCTGTCCAGGTAGTCACCTGGGCCACGCAATTGTTTATCAGCGCCTACGGGATTTACAGCCTGTGGGTCAAAGCCCGTCCAACCCGGTTGTCTGCCGCCTGTTCGCTGTCGCAGGGGTGTACGCCGAGCTACCCTTGTTGTTACTGGCGCTGTGTTTGTTGCCGGCCATGGCGGTGGGTTGTGGGTTGGCCGGCGGTTGACCCTGAGGTTGTCCCGCGAGGCGTTCGTGCGGCTGGTGACCTGGCTGGTGCTGGCCAGCGGGATCGCGTTGATCGGGCGTTATTTGAGTACTTGACCTGAGTGCGTCAGGGATTAAGCTGCCGGCCGCAAATCCATGTGGGAGCGAGCCTGCTCGCGATGGCGGTGGGTCAGGCAACTTCAAGGTGGCTGCACCGACCGAATCGCCAGCAGGCTCACTCCCACAAGGGTGATCATTCAGAACATGCAGGCTTGTGCCATGAATTCTCAAAGCATCATCGTCCCGAAAATCTCCACCCTGCCGGTGCACGAACCCCGAGCAAGGGCGGTCGTGCGGTGGCTGGTGCGCAAGAACATCATCAAGGAAGAACTCACCACCTGCGGCCGCACCGGCAGCCGCATGGGCCACGCGATCGCCGACGGTGCCCGTGCCGTGGTGCTGCACCCGCAAGCGCTGCCGTTCGGTGAGCCGATCAATGGCCTGGAGATCATTACCAAGCGCTGCATCTATACGCCGGCCAAGGGCTTTCTGGAGGAAGCGGGCTGCGCCGAGTGCCGCAAGGAAGTCGGCGAGGCGCTGTTCGAAAGCCTGGAAGACTGGATGCCGGGGCGTACCGATAACTTCACCTGCCCCGAATGCGGGCATGAAGATGACATCAACGGATTTCTGTTCCTGCAGGAGTGCGGGTTTTCCAACCTGGGGTTTATCTTCAACAATTGGGCCGAGGCAGGGTTCAAACAGAGCTTTATCGATGAGTTTGCCGATTGGCTGGATCAGCCGGTCAGTTGGGTAAAAGTCGAACTCTGATCCCTGCCCCCCCCCTGTAGGAGCTGCCGCAGGCTGCGATCTTTTGATTTTGATCTTCATAAAGCAAGATCAAAAGATCGCAGCCTGCGGCAGCTCCTACAGGGGCGATATGTTCCGTATATCTATAAGGTTGATAATAGACAGAGTTTTACATTGAACCCGAGGGGGTGTCTGACTATAATGGCGCGCTTCCATTTTCCCGCTCGGGAGCCCCCGCGATGCTGCGTATCAGCCAAGAAGCTCTGACATTCGACGACATTCTCCTAGTGCCCGGTTATTCCGAGGTGCTTCCTAACGAAGTCAGTCTCAAGACCCGCCTAACCCGTGGCATCGAGCTGAATATTCCTCTGGTTTCTGCCGCCATGGACACCGTCACTGAAGCCCGACTGGCAATTGCCATGGCTCAGGAAGGTGGCATCGGTATTATCCACAAGAACATGACCATCGAGCAGCAAGCTGCCGAAGTGCGCAAGGTCAAGCGTTACGAAGCCGGCGTGGTCAAGGATCCGATCACCATCGAGGCTGACGCCACGGTGCGTGAACTGTTCGAACTGACCCGCCTGCACAACATCTCCGGTGTTCCGGTACTGCACGATGGCGACCTGGTCGGCATCGTCACTTCCCGTGACGTGCGTTTTGAAAACCGTATGGAAGCCACTGTCCGTGAAGTGATGACGCCTAAAGAGCGCCTGGTCACGGTCAAGGAAGGCGCCGACAAGAACGACGTTCGCGAGCTGTTGCACAAACACCGCATCGAACGCGTCCTGATCGTTGACGGCAAGTTTGCCCTCAAGGGCATGATGACCGTCAATGACATCGAAAAAGCCAAGGCTTACCCGCTGGCCAGCAAGGACGATCAAGGTCGTCTGCGCGTAGGCGCTGCAGTCGGTACCGGTAAAGATACGGGCGATCGCGTTGCGGCGCTGGTCAATGCCGGCGTTGACGTGGTGGTGGTCGACACTGCCCACGGTCACTCCAAGGGTGTGATCGACCGCGTTCGCTGGGTCAAGCAGAACTTCCCTGACGTGCAGGTCATCGGCGGCAACATCGCCACCGGCGCTGCCGCCAAGGCCCTGGCCGAAGCAGGCGCTGATGCAGTCAAGGTCGGTATCGGCCCTGGCTCGATCTGCACCACCCGTATCGTCGCGGGTGTCGGCGTCCCGCAAATCAGTGCCATCGCCAACGTCGCCGCAGCCCTTGAAGGCACCGGCGTTCCGTTGATCGCCGACGGCGGCATCCGTTTCTCCGGTGACCTGTCCAAGGCCATCGTAGCCGGTGCTTCCTGCGTGATGATGGGCTCGATGTTCGCCGGTACTGAAGAAGCGCCGGGCGAAATCGAACTGTTCCAGGGCCGTTCGTACAAGGCTTACCGTGGCATGGGTTCGCTGGGCGCCATGTCCCAGGCCCAGGGCTCTTCCGACCGCTACTTCCAGGATTCCTCGGCAGGCGCCGAGAAGCTTGTACCTGAAGGCATCGAAGGGCGTGTTCCGTACAAGGGCACCCTGAGCGCCATCATTCACCAGCTGATGGGCGGCCTGCGTTCCTCGATGGGTTACACCGGCAGTGCCGACATCGAAGAAATGCGCACCAAGCCCGAGTTCGTGCGGATCACCGGCGCCGGCATGGCCGAGTCCCACGTGCATGACGTGCAGATCACCAAGGAAGCGCCAAACTACCGCGTAGGTTGAGGCTTCAAGCACAAAGTTAAGTAACCGGGGCTGTTTTCTTCAGCCCCGAGTTGTTTCTGAATCACGACTGTTTCTGAATTACTTAGACGAGACTGAATCATGTCCCTCGACATTCACGCTCACCGCATCCTGATCCTCGACTTCGGTTCCCAGTACACCCAGCTGATTGCCCGCCGCGTGCGTGAGATCGGCGTGTACTGCGAACTGCATCCGTTCGACATGGATGAAGACGCGATTCGCGAATTCGCTCCGAAAGGCGTCATTCTCGCCGGCGGCCCCGAGTCCGTGCACGAAGCCAACAGCCCGCGCTGCCCGCAGGCGGTGTTTGACCTGGGCGTGCCGGTCTTCGGTATCTGCTACGGCATGCAGACCATGGCTGAACAGCTGGGTGGCAAGGTTGAAGGTTCCGAGCTGCGTGAGTTCGGTTACGCCCGTGTCGACGTGGTCGGCAAGAGCCGCCTGCTCGACGGCATCGAAGACCACATCGACGCTGACGGCCTGTTCGGCCTCGACGTGTGGATGAGCCATGGTGACAAGGTCACCAGGATGCCGCAGGAATTCCACATCCTGGCCAGCACTCCAAGCTGCCCGATCGCCGGCATGTTCGACGACGCTCGCGGCTACTACGGCGTGCAGTTCCACCCGGAAGTGACCCACACCAAGCAGGGCGGTCGCATCCTGTCGCGTTTCATCCTCGACATCTGCGGCTGTGAAGCCCTGTGGACTCCGTCGAAGATTGCCGAAGACGCCATCGCCAACATCCGCGCCCAGGTGGGTACCGACAACGTACTGCTGGGCCTGTCCGGCGGCGTCGACTCCTCGGTGGTTGCGGCCCTGTTGCACAAGGCCATCGGCGACCAGCTGACCTGCGTCTTTGTCGACAACGGCCTGCTGCGCCTGCACGAAGGTGAGCAAGTGATGGCCATGTTCGCTGAGAACATGGGCGTCAAGGTGATCCGCGCCAACGCTGAGGACCAGTTCCTCAACAACCTGGCTGGCGAAAGCGACCCGGAGAAAAAGCGCAAGATCATCGGTCGCACCTTCATCGACGTGTTTGATGCCCAGTCCAACAAACTGGACAACATCAAATACCTCGCCCAGGGCACCATCTACCCGGACGTGATCGAGTCGGCTGGCGCGAAAAGCGGCAAGGCCCACGTGATCAAGTCGCACCACAACGTGGGCGGCCTGCCGGAAGAAATGAACCTCAAGCTGGTTGAACCCCTGCGCGAGCTGTTCAAGGACGAAGTCCGTCGCTTGGGCCTGGAACTCGGCCTGCCGTACGACATGGTCTACCGTCACCCGTTCCCGGGCCCGGGCCTGGGCGTGCGGATCCTCGGTGAAGTGAAGAAGGAATACGCCGACCTGTTGCGTCGTGCCGACCACATCTTCATCGAAGAACTGCGCAAGGCCGACTGGTACCACAAGGTCAGCCAGGCGTTCGTAGTGTTCCAGCCGGTGAAATCGGTTGGCGTGGTTGGCGATGGCCGTCGTTACGCCTGGGTCGTGGCCCTGCGTGCCGTGGAAACCATCGACTTCATGACCGCGCGTTGGGCACACCTGCCCTACGAACTGCTGGAAACCGTCAGCGGCCGGATCATCAATGAAATCGAAGGCATCTCCCGCGTGACCTACGACGTGTCGAGCAAGCCGCCAGCGACCATTGAGTGGGAATGATTGGACGTCCGGCATTGTCCGGCACCAACTAGCAAGAAATGCCCTGAAGCCCGCGTAATTGCGGGCTTTTGGCTTTTTGGGTCTGGCAAATTCTGGCAGCTTTGTGCATCAGCCTGAAACAACAAAACCCGCATTGGCGGGCTTTGTTGTTTCAGGCGAAGACGTTGATCAGAAGTCGTAACGCACGTTCGCAGTGAAGGTGTCGGCGTCGAAACCACTGCTGGTCAGGTAGTTGTACGTTCCTCCCACACTCCACGCACCCACGCGGTAGTTCGCGCCCACTCCCAGCTCATAGCTGTCGCGCGCCGGTGTCGCGCCTGTGGTGGTGAACGGGGTACCGCCGAGCACGAAAGTGGAGGTGGTGGCGGCCTTGTCGCCGATGAAATCGTGCCAGGCCATCAGCTTGGCTTGCGGTTCCAGGCTGCCCACACCTACGTCAAAAGCAGCTGCCAGACGGGCACCCAGGCCCATTTCGCCGATTTCATAGCGCTGGCTGCCGACGTCGAGGGCGGCTGAGCTACCTTTTTCACGGTACGAATCCATCGATACGTTGGCATAGCGCGCACCGATCTGTGGTTCCAGCAGCCACTGCTTGTCGAGCTGGAAAGTATAGCCAGCCAGTGCGTTGACGCCGAAGATCTCACTGTCGTAGTCGGCTTTGGCGCGGGTACCGGCGATGTAGCGTTTGGACTCGTTGTCGTTCCAGCCATACATCAGCGAGGTGTCGACAAAGAAGTTGTCACGAGCCCAGTTGCCGTACAGCGTCAGTGCATGGCCGCTGACGTCGGTTTTTTTGCCCAGATCGGATTTGACGTCGCTGGTCAGGTAGCTGTAAGCCAGGCCCACCGTGGTATCGGCGTTGAGCTTGCCGTCGGCACCCACGGCGATGCCGTTGGTATTTGCGTCGTAGCCGTCGACACCATGGCGGGTGTCCTGGTTGGCATCGCTGGACAGTGCTTGCATCCATACGCCTTGTTCTGCCAAGACGTCACCGGAGGACAGACCGCTACGCGCTTTGCTGGCGCGGCGGTTGATGGCACTTGCGACCAGGTTCTGGCTGTTGGTGGCGGCGTTGATGACTCCACGGCTGACGTCCGGGGTCAGAGTTTCGGCAAGTTTGGCCAGGTCTTCACTGGTGGCTGCGTTGGCGAAACTCTGGAATACCGGGTCGCTTTCGTCCATCTGGCCCATGACCGTGTTCTTGACCGGCTTGATGGCGTTTACCGCGTTGCCCGAACCACTGGCACCCTGCAGGTCTTCCGTGATCACCTCATCACTGCGGGTGGCAACCAGTGCTTTCACGTCCTGGCCTTCAATGCCGAAGTTCCTCACCTCAAGCAGCGCCGATGAGGAAACCACGGACAGATTCTGCGGGTCTTCCCAAGTGCCAGAGTTGATGAGGGTGTAGCGCGTGCCCTGGGCTGACGTGCGGAAGTCGTCGGTTCGAGCCTGCAGTTCGATCTGGCTACCTGGAGAGAAGAAAGTATTACCGGTGACTTTCAGGATCGGCGTATTGGGCAGTGTGTTGTTATCCAGCAGCAGGCGCAGGCGCGCTGTTTCGCTGTCCATGTCGAGGTCGCCCACGATCGTAGTCTGCGGGCGAAGCAGCGTCAGGCGGCCACCGTCGATATCGACGAAACCGGCGCGGATGGTCGAGCCATCGAACATCGCGTCCCCTTGTACCAGTACACCACTCAGGCCCAGCAGGTCACCCTTGACCTGGCCACCTTGCCAGTAGAAATACGAAGGGGAGGCATTGTCGTCCGCCAGAATTGCTGCAGTGCCGCCTTCGATCAGGCCGCCTGTCTGCCTGATGGATAGGGTGTCGAAACCGCCGGAGGTGTCAAGACTGCGAAAGCGGATACCGACCCCGTCAGCGGAGATAGTCCCGCTGTTGTTGATATCGCTCTGGAAGGGAGCGCCTGTCATCTGACCGGTAAAGCGTGCCTCTTCGATGTCGATACCCACAGAGTCGATGCCGCGCGCGGTGATAGTGCCCGAGTTATTGATGCGCGCCTGGGTCGAGGTTATCAGCATGCCTTCGGCTTGTTCGCCAGCCACAGTGATGTTGCCGTTGTTGTTCACTTCACCTGCGATCTTCGCCAGATACAGGTCCAGGCCGACGACGGCGTTGCCGCTCACCGTAATGTCGCCATTGTTTATCAGGTCGCCACCGACGTTGGAATTGAGGGTCATGGCGATACCGGACGGGAAGTCGGTGGGGTTCGCAGCCGTCAGGTTAATTTTGCCCTGGTTGACCAGGTTACCCGCCAGGGTCACGTTGATCAGCTCTACACCTGCGTTTTGCGACGTCCCGGTGAAGGTGGCGTTATTGAAAACATCACCGGAGCTGCTGTATGCCCCTGTGCTCAGGTCGTGGTTGAAGTCGGGTGCGGGTGCGGCATGGACCGTGGCAGTAGTAGTCGCGACGGACAGCGCCAACAACGAGCGGCGCAGGTGGGAAATGTTCAAGGCAGTATCCTTACAGGGCAGAAACCGGCAGGGAACAACCCACGCGTCAGCGTCTGTTTTAGGCATCCCTGCCAGCTTGTCAGTGAAGTGCTGATTCAAGCGCGCTCAAATTTACACGATGCTTGTAGGATAATTCATCAAAAAAAGAACAAATGACGAGAAAATAGCTAAAAAATGTGACGCTACAGTTGTTTGTTTAGGCTTTTCGGGGTTATTCAGCAATAAATGGAACTTTAGGGTCGCAGTTGCGGTCGCGCCCGGGTCAGGCCCCAGGGGGATAGGATTCGGATGTTTTAAACGAACCTGCCCACCCTGAGTTTCATGATTTTAATGTGCCAACGGAGTGTTAGCCCATCGGCTCCATGTCGCTTCCCACCCCTTATCATGGCTTACTCTTAGTACATGGACGCACTGGGAGAGCGGCGAGCCAAGCGCCTGTTGGTACCTGTCAGCTAAACTACCTGGAATAATCAGGTCTGCTTCTGCGATGAGATGACGCTGGGGTAATAGGGCGAGTCGATTACGATAGTCCAGCGGATCCAGTGAACCGTTGAGTGGCGACAGTCCTTTCATCTTCGCCCACAGACGTGGACTGAGATTGCCAGCAAGGGTTTGCACCTGGGTAACATCATTGCGCTGCGCCGCTAACAATAATGCGAGAGCGGCGCCACCTGAATACCCCACTAGTTCGAACTCCCTATTGCCATATCGCTGTTTTAATTGATCCAGCGCCTGGCTGAGGCGGGTGACCACTTCCTGAGAAAATCGTCGATTGGTCCAGAGTGCTGATTGACAGGCTGCGGCCATGACGAACTGGCAGGGGCGTGCCAGGTACGTATTCGGTGTCGGATCATCGACCGCCAACCGTGGCACTAACAGATTGTGTGGGCTCGGATCCAGGCTGGGTTGAGTGGCCGTCGCCCAGGAATGGCCATCGCCTTCCAGGTAGACACGCAGGCGAGTCATCTTTTCTGCAGTTTGCGGCGCAAGTAACAAGAGGGGGAAGGCGTGTCCCGGCAGGACCTCCAATTGTCGGCCGTGCTCATCAGCCAGTTGTTGCAGTGCCTCGCGCGGCGATTGGCAGGCGATGAGAAGCGCGCTGATCGTCACCATCCAGGCTTTAGAGAGGCCGGTGCGACAGCAAGGAAAGTATCTACTCATCATATGTCATAGTGCACCATTGCCAATGGAGGCCTCGGCAGGTTACACCAGTGTGGTGCCGTACAGTCCGTTGCGCAGATCGTTCATTACCTGCTTTCTTTTGCTGATGGGTTACCGGCGGCCTTCGCACACCGGTGATTCTCCGATGCGGCCTTCCTTGCACAGGTCAATGTTATCTGTGCGCTTGAAACCGGAGTCTTTCATGCAATAAAACTGCGTGAGTACCTGGTCAATCGGCGTCGTGTCCCCCGTCCCTGTCAGGTTGGTATAGCCGCATGCGGTCATAGCGCTTTTAACACCCTCTTGCGAGACCCCGCTTTTTTTCCAATTGGTAAATTCCGGGGGAGGCGGTTGAAAGCCCCTTCCCGTGCAGCCAACCAGTAACGCAGCGCAAAAACTCAACAGCAGGTTCCTGGTAAACATGGCGTTCTTCCTTATGGTTTGACTCGGGTTAATGTGAGACGCCGTAGGGTGAATCTCTCCAGAAGGGCTTGCAAGCGGTCCTGCCATCGTCATAGCAGCTGTGCGCTGTTTTATCGCCGTCCAGTACTTCGGTCATTGGATCTTGAGTAAATATTATAAGGTCAGTGTGGTATCGACAGAGCGGTCAATTCCACAGCAGCACCGATAGAGTACAAGGAACTTTTACTCTGCAAATGGCTCCATACAGTCCTTCTTTTAGACGGTTCAGGGATTGAATGAAAATTTCTTTGGCGTTTCCGTTAGCAATCACTTTCGCTCTTATCATGACGGGCTGCAGCAGCCGTGAGTCGGGTGACCTTACTTCAGAGCCGGTAGTTCCACTGGCCATGAATGACCATCAAGCAAGCGTGACTTTCCGTACAATAGGCGGCGAGGGTGATCGTCCTGTCAGTTATACCTACGGGTATGCCAATGCTGGATTTGTGAGCGCGGGTGAACGGGTTTATGACTCTGCTTACTTCAAGCGTGTACCGGCTTATCTGAAGAAAATCGCAGGTGGTACTGACAGCATCAGTAAGCTGGTCGAGGCGGACAAAACTATGTACGTGCAAGGGGAGGTCAAGGACAAACCGTTTACCTTTAACGGTATTCCCATGCCTACGCCGTTCGACAAGGAGCAGCCTGTTGCGCAGCAATTCACGCCGCAAGCCAAGAGGAATTATGTGGTTGAAACCGTGATCGCCGACACCTGGGTCATGAACGTGTACGAAGTCTCCGCAACGGGTGAACGCAAAACCATTGGCGTTCCAAAAAGAGATGCCGGCGCAAACTGACCGCGCAGGGATCTTGGAGAGGCAAAGATCTTTTTCGGCTAGGCCCGCCTCCGGCTGCGGCCATCCGCCGCGCCGCCCTTACTGTTTCTCAACTGCAGGTGTATCGTATTCGCCTTTTACCGGCCCCCGGGCCGGTGCAGATAAGTGAGGTAGCTGAGTTCATGTCCTTTACCCGTCGCCAAATTCTCGGTGGCCTGTCCGGTCTTGTTGTCGTTGGTCTCGGAGCGGGTGGCGCCTCGCGGTACTGGCTGGGCAAGATGGCTGACGCCGACGCGGGTCATGACTACGAATTGATCGCGGCGCCACTGGACGTCGAACTGGTCCCTGGGCACACCACCCAAGCCTGGGCGTTCGGCCCTTCGGCGCCGGGCACCGAGTTGCGCGTGCGCCAGGGCGAATGGCTGCGAGTGCGTTTCATCAACCACCTGCCGGTCGCCACGACTATTCACTGGCACGGCATCCGCCTGCCGCTGGAGATGGACGGCGTGCCCTATGTGTCGCAGCTCCCGGTTCTGCCGGGTGAGTATTTCGACTACAAGTTTCGTGTCCCCGATGCCGGCAGCTATTGGTATCACCCCCACGTAAACAGCAGCGAAGAACTTGGCCGTGGCCTGGTCGGTCCGCTGATTGTGGAAGAGCGCGAGCCTACCGGTTTCAAATATGAAAAGACCTTGAGCCTGAAGAGCTGGCACGTCGATGAAGAGGGCGCGTTCGTTGCGTTCAGCATCCCTCGCGAAGCGGCCCGGGGTGGCACCGCAGGGCGCTTGTCGACCATCAACGGAGTGTCCCAGGCGGTGATCGATTTGCCCGCCGGGCAGATCACCCGCGTGCGCCTGCTCAACCTAGACAACACCCTGACCTATCGACTGAACATTCCCGGCGTTGAAGCGCAGATCTACGCGCTGGATGGCAACCCTATCGAACCGCGCCCGCTGGGCAAGGAGTACTGGCTCGGCCCGGGCATGCGCATTTGCCTGGCGATCAAGGCGCCTGCCGCGGGTGAAGAGTTATCCCTGCGCAACGGCCCGGTCCGCCTGGGGACCTTGCGCTCGGTGGCCAACACCGACGCGCCGAGCCAATGGCCCCCCGCACTGCCGCCTAACCCGGTGGCCGAGCCGGACCTGGCCAATGCCGAGAAACTCAACTTCAATTTCGAATGGGTGGGCTCGGTGTCGGTCAACGTCGATAACGGCAAGCCGCCCAGCCTTTGGCAGATCAATGGCCAGGCCTGGGACATTACCGATAAAACCTGCGCCGACCGGCCGATTGCCAAGCTCGAAAAGGGCAAGAGCTACATCTTCGAACTGAAAAACATGACCCAGTATCAGCACCCGATCCACTTGCACGGCATGAGCTTCAAAGTGATTGCCTCAAACCGTCACAAGGTCATTCCGTACTTCACGGACACCTACCTGCTGGGCAAGAACGAGCGCGCACAGGTCGCCCTGGTGGCGGATAATCCCGGCGTGTGGATGTTTCATTGTCATGTGATCGACCACATGGAAACCGGCCTGATGGCCGCCATCGAGGTGGCGTGATGCGGCAGATTCGCCCTGCTGCGATCATCGATCGCAGCCGTGACCAGGATTTCATGCGCGAGGCGCTGGCCCTCGCGGCCCAAGGCGCGGCATTGGGAGAGGTGCCCGTCGGTGCGGTGCTGGTGCAGGATGGAGAAATCATCGGTCGTGGCTTCAATTGCCCGATCAGCGGCAACGACCCCAGCGCCCATGCCGAGATGGTCGCGATCCGCGCTGCGGCATTGGCCGCCAGCAACTACCGCCTGCCCGGCAGCACGCTCTACGTAACCCTTGAACCCTGCAGCATGTGCGCGGGGTTGATCGTGCATTCGCGGATTGCGCGGGTGGTGTATGGCGCCCTGGAGCCCAAGGCGGGGATTGTGCAGAGCCAGGGGCAGTTCTTTACCCAGGGTTTTTTGAATCACCGGGTGTTGTTTGAAGGCGGGGTTTTGGCGCAGGAGTGTGGCGCAGTGCTGAGCGAGTTCTTCAAGGCGCGCCGGGCCAAACCCTAATCACCAATCCCCTTGTAGGAGCGAGCTTGCTCGCGATGGTCGTCAACGAAAACGCTGGGAGCCTGATTCCCCACGGCGCTCTCGAGTTCATCGCGAGCAAGCTCGCTCCTACAGGGGGAAGTTTATTTGCGGGCTACGATGACGGCACGCATCGGCGCCGGCAGGCCTTCGATCGTCTTGCTGTGATCCTCTGGATCAAGGAAATCGCTCAACGACTGATACTTCATCCACTGCGTCCCGCGCTGTTCCTCGACAGTGGTCACGCTCACATCCACGCACTTCACTTCGGTGAAACCGGCGCGGCGCAACCAGAGCATAAGCGCCGGAACCGACGGCAGGAACCATACATTGCGCATCTGTGCGTAACGGTCTTCGGGTACCAGCACCTGCTGCTGATCGCCTTCGATCACCAGCGTCTCCAGCACCAGTTCGCCACCCTTGACCAGGCAATCCTTCAGCGCCAGCAAATGCTCGATCGGCGAACGGCGGTGGTAGAACACGCCCATCGAAAACACCGTGTCGAAGCCTTCCATGTTCGGCGGCAGGTCTTCGAACGGAAACGGCAGGTGCCAGGCATTCGGTTCGGACAGGTAACGCTGCACGGCCTGGAACTGGCAGAAGAACAGCCAGTTCGGATCAACGCCAATCACACTGTCGGCACCGGCACCGAGCATGCGCCACATGTAGTAGCCATTGCCGCAGCCGACATCGAGGATGCGTTTGCCCTTCAAATCCAGATGCGGCGCAACCCGCGACCACTTCCAGTCCGAGCGCCACTCGGTGTCGACGTGCACGCCGAACAAATCGAACGGCCCCTTGCGCCACGGTGACAAACCCATCAGCGCCGTGCGCATCTGCGCGCGGGTGTCGTCGTCGCAATCGGTGTCCAGGGTCAGGCCGTTGAGCAAATCGACTTCACTCGGCTGGATCTTCGGCAAGGCGTCCAGCGCGCTTTGCCAACGCTCCAGATCGCCATGGCCTTTTTCCATTTTCTTGTCGAGCTGGGCTTGCAGCGTGTTGGCCCAATCGGCCAGCGGGGTGCCAGCGAGACGGCGGGCGAGGGGAGACAGATCAATCATGGCAAGGCAATCAACGAGGCAAAGTTAAGACACTGGAACCACGGCACGACTTTCGAGAACCCGGCCGCGAGCAGGCGCTTCCGGTGTTCTTCGAGGCTGTCGGGCTTCATGACGTTTTCGATGGCGCTGCGCTTCTGGGCAATCTCCAGCTCGCTGTAGCCGTTGGCGCGCTTGAAGGCGACGTGCAGGTCGGTGAGCAGCGCATGTTCTTCAGGATCGTTGAAGCGCAGTTTTTCCGACAGAATCAGCGCGCCTCCTGGAACCAGAGCCTGGCGGATACGCGCGAGCAGCGCGGTGCGCTGCTCCGGGGCGATGAATTGCAGGGTGAAGTTAAGTGCCACCACCGAGGCCGGCTGGAACTCGAGTGCCAGGATGTCGCCTTCGATTACCTCCACCGGCAGCAACTCCTGAAACATCGAGTCCTGGCCGTTGAGGTATTCGCGGCAGCGTTCAACCATGGCCACCGAGTTATCCACAGCGATCACGCGGCAGCCGTCCGTGCGCACGTGCCGGCGCAACGCCTGGGTCACGGCACCGAGGGACGAGCCCAGGTCATAGAGCACGCTGTCGGGCTGGGCAAACTGCGCGGCGAGCACCCCGAGATTCTCGACGATGGTTGGGTAACCCGGCACCGAGCGCTTGATCATGTCCGGGAAGACCCTCACCACATCCTCGTTGAAGGCGAAGTCAGGCACCTGGGCCAACGGCTGGGCGAAAAGGCGATCGGGTTCTTTGCTCACGGCGGTTCCAGCGGCATGGGTGGAAAAGGCCGGCATTTTAGCCAACTTGGCGCGCTGATGCGCGGGTTGTCTGATAAACCGTAAATCAAAAGATCGCAGCCTGGCAGCTCCTACCTTGCAACGCGATCCCCTGCAGGCGCTGCCGCAGGCTCGGGTCGCGTGCGGACGATTTTTTTCTCAGGCGCGGCGCGGTTCGGTGGCGAACGCCGAAGCCGCAATCCCCCACTGCCCCAGCCAATAGCTCAGGATGATCACATACGGCGCCGCCTCGAACGGCATCACGAAGCGACTGATGCCGATCACGCTGTCGGAAAACACGAAGGCCACTGCGCCGGCCGCCGCCAGCATGGCCGAACGTTGCGGCACATCGGTGCCCAGGCGGGCCAATGCGCGCCAGAGCATCGTGCTGATCGCCAGGCCGTAGACAATCACCGGGATCAGCAAAGGCCCCAAACCACTGGCAATCAGAATCCCCAATAACAGGGCACCGACAACCAGGGCCAGGATCAGCGGCATTACCGCCAACCGGCGGCAATCACTCAGATACGCCTTCAAGTACGCCAGATGCGCGACCAGAAAGGCCCCGAGACCAAAAACGAACAAATCCATCGGCCACGCCAGCAACACATCGCCAAGCAGGGAGAAAATCAGGCCGAGGCTGATCCAGCGGCGATATTCACTGGGCGGCGCATCATGCAACCAGCCGAGCAGGGCCAGTATTGGCAATGGCTTGACCAGCAGACACAGCAGCGTGGCATGCACGCTGAGGCCGTACAGGAACGTCACCGCGCCCATCAGCGCCAGAATCAGCCAGCCCATGGTCAGTTCACCGAGATCGCGCAGTCGAAGGTGTCTACCGGCAACACCTCAGGTGCCCAGGGTTGCTGGGAGGTCAGGCGCAGGCGTCCGGTGCCGGTGGCGAAGGCCTGGAAGCGCCAGGTCGAAATCCCGGCGGAGCCGACGATGCCGGCGTCTTCAGGGTTGCTGTACACCTCGGGGCCGAGGGCGTGCAGCACGCCGCCAGCCGAGTCCTGAATCGCCCAGCGGTAGCCCGTGGTCGGGTTGCTGGGCAGCGTCACAATCAGGTTCTGCCCGTTATGCAGCTTGGCCGGGCATTGGCTCTGTTTTTCCACGGTCAGGTTCTGGCCCGGTTGCGAGGAGCAGGCGGCAAGCAGAGCGAGGCTCATGGGAACAAGCAGGCGAATCGGGGACATGGGCTCAGCGGCTCCGGCGGTGACGACGAACGGCGAGCATAACTGAAGATGAGACAGAGTGTGACAGTCGCTCGGAGGCGACCAGGAAGAGGGCGGCGTCACTGCCGACGTTATCGCGAGCAAGCTCGCTCCCACAGGTTTGTCGCAATCCCTGTGGGAGCGAGCTTGCTCGCGATGACGGTGTTGCAGGCGCTACTGGATGATCAGAACAATATCTTCGCCACATCCGCAAAACGCTTGGCAAAGTGCACGGTGATCCCTTCCTTCAGGTACTCCGGCAACTCCTCAAAGCTCCCGCGATTGGGCTCCGGCAAGATCAATTCGAAAATCTTCTGCCGACGCGCCGCAATCACTTTCTCGCGCACCCCGCCAATGGGCAGCACGTGCCCGGTCAAGGTCAGTTCACCGGTCATTGCCACGCCTTTTTTCGGCGGCTGGTTGCGCGCCAGGGACAGCAGGGCGCTGGCCATGGTGACACCCGCGCTCGGGCCGTCCTTGGGCGTGGCGCCCTCTGGAACGTGCAGGTGCACAAAGGCTTCGTCGAAGAACTTCGGATCGCCGCCGAACGACTTCAGGTTCGAGCTCACGTAGCTGTAGGCAATCTCTGCCGATTCCTTCATCACATCGCCCAGTTGACCGGTGAGCTTAAAGCCACGGTTGAGCGTATGGATGCGGGTTGCTTCGATCGGCAAGGTCGCACCGCCCATGCTGGTCCAGGCAAGACCGGTGATGACACCCGTACCGGAGAGCACTTGCTCGTTGCGGAACACCGGGTGACCGAGGGAGGCTTCGAGGTCTTTCGGGCCGAGCTTGATCACCGCTTTGGGTTCGTCGATCAGCTTCACCACCGCCTTGCGCACCAGTTTGCCCAGTTGTTTTTCCAACTGGCGCACCCCGGCTTCACGGGCGTAGCCATCGATCAACGCTTTCAGCGCGCTGTCGCTGATCGACAGGCTGCCCTTGGAGACGCCGGCTTTTTCCAGCTGCTTGGGCCACAGGTGACGCTTGGCGATGGCGATTTTTTCTTCGGTGATGTAGCCCGACAGGCGAATCACTTCCATCCGGTCCAGCAGCGGGCCGGGAATTGAATCCAGGGTGTTGGCGGTGCACACGAACAGGACTTTGGACAGGTCCATGCGCAAGTCCAGGTAATGGTCGAGGAATTCGACGTTCTGTTCCGGGTCCAGGGTTTCCAGCAGCGCCGAGGCCGGGTCGCCCTGGTAGCTCTGGCCCATCTTGTCGATCTCGTCGAGCATGATCACCGGGTTCATCACTTCGACGTCTTTGAGCGCCTGCACCAGCTTGCCCGGTTGTGCGCCGATGTAGGTGCGCCGGTGGCCCTTGATCTCGGCTTCGTCGCGCATGCCGCCGAGGCTGAAGCGATAGAACGGACGACCCAGGGACTCGGCGATGGATTTGCCGACACTGGTCTTGCCCACACCGGGCGGCCCGACCAGCAGCACAATGGAGCCACTGATTTCGCCTTTATAGGCACCCACGGCGAGAAATTCGAGGATGCGGTCCTTGATGTCGTCCAGGCCGGCGTGGTGTTTGTCCAGTACCTTGCGGGCGTGCTTGAGGTCCAGCTTGTCCTTGCCGTAGACGCCCCAAGGCACCGAAGTCGCCCAGTCGAGGTAATTGCGGGTGACCGCATACTCCGGCGAGCCGGTTTCGAGAATCGACAGCTTGTTGATTTCTTCGGCAATGCGCTTCTGCGCCTGAGCCGAAAGCACCTTGCCTTCCAGGCGCTGTTCGAACTGTTCGATGTCGGCGCTACGATCGTCCTTGGTCAGGCCCAGCTCCTGCTGGATGACCTTCAGTTGCTCCTTGAGGAAGAACTCGCGCTGGTGTTCGCCAATCTTACGGTTCACCTCGGCGGAGATTTCTTTCTGCAGGCGCGCGACTTCGACTTCCTTGCGCAGCATGGGCAGGACTTTTTCCATGCGCTTGAGCATCGGCACACAGTCGAGCACTTCCTGCAGCTCATTGCCGGTGGCGGAAGTGAGGGCGGCGGCGAAGTCGGTCAGGGGGGATGGATCGTTGGGGCTGAAGCGATTGAGGTAGTTCTTCAGCTCTTCGCTGTACAGCGGGTTGAGCGGCAACAGTTCCTTGATCGCGTTAATCAGCGCCATCCCATAGGCCTTGACCTCGTCGGTCGGCTCGGTGGGCTGGTGCGGGTATTCGACTTCCACCAGATAAGGCGGGCGGTGGTGCTTGAGCCAGGTGCGGATGCGCACGCGGGTCAGGCCCTGGGCGACGAACTGCAGTTTGCCGTTTTCGCGGCTGGCGTGATGCACCTTGACCAGCGTGCCGTAGAGCGGCAGGGCCGAGGTGTCGAAATGGCGCGGGTCTTCCTGGGGCGTGTCCATGTAGAACAGGGCCAGGGAGTGGTGCTCGGATTTGCTGACCAGATCCAGGGTTTCCGCCCAGGGTTCTTCATTGACGATGACCGGGAGTACCTGGGCCGGGAAGAAGGGGCGGTTGTGGATCGGGATGATGTAGACCTTGTCCGGCAGGTTCTGCCCGGGGAGTGCGAGGCCTTTGCCGGTGGAGTGGTGCTCGGCGTTCTCGGGGTCTGCGTACTCGCTGGGGTCTTCGGGAAATTCTTGCTGGTCGCTCATGGGGCACCTGCGCAATGGGATATGGGTCTTAGATGGGGCAGGTGGCGTGTGGTTTCAATGGCGAGGGATATTTCAGGGCGTGTGTTCAGTGTTTTGACAGCATGGAGTATTCGAATGCCGGACAAAATCCCCTGTAGGAGCTGCCGCAGGCTGCGATCTTTTGATCTTGATTTTTAAGGTCAAAAGATCGCAGCCTGCGGCAGCTCCTACAGTAGAACGTCAGTGGCCACAGCAATGGCCACCGGGGCACAAAAAAGGCGACCGCCTCAAAGGGGTCGCCTTTCGTTTAACCGCCGCTAATACTTACTCGGACAGTTTGTAAGCAATTACGTAGTCACCCTGCTTGGTGCCCAGGGAGCCATGACCGCCGGCCATGACCAGCACGTACTGCTTGCCGTCCTTGCCGGTGTAGGTCATCGGCGTGGTTTGCGCGCCGGCAGGCAGGCGGCCTTCCCACAGCTGCTTGCCGTTCTTCACGTCGTAGGCACGCAGGTACTGGTCGAGGGTGCCGCTCAGGAAGCCCACGCCCCCGGCGGTGACGAAGGTCCCGCCCAGGCTCGGAACGCCCATGCTCAGCGGGATCGGAACCGGCGAGCTGTCACGCACGGTGCCGTTCTTGTGCTTCCACAGGACTTTCGAGGTGGTCAGGTCGATCGCTGCCACGTAGCCCCAGGCGGGTGCCTGGCACGGCAGGCCCATTGGCGACAGCAGGGCTTCGAGGACAACGCCGTATGGCGCACCTTTGTTTGGCTGCACGCCTTCGGTTTCGCTTTTACGCGGGCCTTGGGCAGCGATTTCGGCGGCCGGGATCATCTTCGATTTGAACGCCATGTAGCTTGGGTTCACGAAGGCGATCTGGCGCACCGGGTCAACCGAGATACCGCCCCAGTCGAACACGCCGAAGTTGCCTGGATAGACGATCGAACCCTGCAGCGATGGCGGTGTGAACGGGCCGTCGTAGCGCATGGATTTGAAGTCAATCCGGCAGATCAGTTGATCGAAAGGGGTCACGCCCCACATGTCACGCTCCTGAAGCGGTGGTGGCATGAGGTTCAGGTCGGATTTGGGCTGGGTAGGCGAGGTGTGGTCACCCGCAACAGCGCCTTGCGGTACCGGCACTTCGTTGATCGGCACGATCGGCTTGCCGGTGCTGCGGTCCAGTACATAGATGCTGCCCTGCTTGGTGGAGGCGAGCACCGCTGGCTTGACGCCGTCAGCGGTTTTCAGGTCCATCAGGGTAGGCTGGCCACCGACGTCCATGTCCCACAGGTCATGGTGGGTGAACTGCATGTGCCAGCGCACCTGGCCAGTGGCGATATCCAGTGCGGTCAGGCCGGCAGCGTGCAGTTCCGATTCAGGAGTACGATCGCCACCGAATTGGTCCGGGGTCTGGTTGCCCATTGGCAGGTAGAGCATGCCGAGTTTTTCGTCGACCGCGAACATCGACCACATGTTTGGCGAGTTGCGGGTGTAGACCTGGCCTTCGGCAATCGGTGTGGTGTCGTCCGGTTTGCCGCTGTCCCAGTTCCACACCAGCTTGCCGGTGTGCACGTCGAACGCGCGGATCACGCCGCTTGGTTCATCGGTGGAAACGTTGTCGGTGACGTGACCGCCAATCACGACCAGGTCTTTGGTGATGGCCGGTGGCGAGGTGGAGTAGTAACCGCCGGCATTGAAGCCGCCGATGTTGGCGCTCAGGTCGACCTGGCCACCGTTACCGAAGTCTTCGCACATCTTGCCGGTGTCGGCGTTCAGCGCGATCAGGCGGGTGTCGGCAGTTGGCAGGAAGATGCGACGCGGGCAGGCGTTGCTGGCCGGCGCCGGGCTGGCAGTACCTGTCGGGCTTTGCTCGGACGCGTAGACGGCGTCATCGTGATACGACACGCCGCGGCAGGTCATGTGCGCCCAACCCTTGAAGTCCGCCGCGTTCTGCGTGGAGAGCTTCGGATCGAAACGCCAGATTTCCTTGCCGGTGTCCGGATCAAGAGCGATCACCTGGCTGTGTGGCGTACACACATACAGCATGCCGTTGACTTTCAGCGGGGTGTTTTCCGCAGTGGTCTCGCCTGGATCGTTTGGTCCCGGGATGTCGCCGGTACGGTATTCCCAGGCCGGAACCAGTTTGTGGGCGTTTTCCGGGGTGATCTGCGCCAATGGCGAGTAACGATCGCCGTGGGCGCTACGGCCGTAGGAGTTCCAGTCACCGTCCGGCATGGCCGGGGCAGTGTTGGCCATGCCCGGCACGCTGTCGCGGTCCAGTTGGCCCTTGATTTCACCCGGGTTGGTGAACTGGCTGGCCAGTGCGGTTGCACCGGCGATCACCACGGCCACGGCCAGAACGCCGGTGGTCATGGGGCCCGTGCCTTCGCGCAACATCGGACGGCGGAACCACGGCAGCAACATGGCGATGCCCAGGGCAAACAGCAGCGCCAGGCGTGGCACCAGTTGCCACCAGTCCAGGCCCACTTCCCAAAGCGACCAGACGGTGCTGGCGAACAGCACCAGTGCGTACAGGCTCAGCGCAGCACGTCGTGCAGCGATCAGCAGCGCGCCGGTCAGCGTCAGGCCGATACCGGCCAGCAGGTAGTAAAGCGAGCCGCCCAGCATGCTCAGCTTGATTCCCCCGGCCAGCATGGCCAGGCCCATTAGCAAAAGCAGAATGCCGAGCAGAGTCGGCAGTAGACGGCTTCGACTCAAAGCACCATCAGTGCTCATAGTGTGGTTCTCCGTGACGTTTAAGTAGTCCCGCGCAAGTTCACTGTAGATGACGATCTGGCGTGGGCATGGTTCAGATAAAAAACGGCCCTTTGCAGGAGCGAGCTCGCGATGGTCGTCAACGATGACGCTGGGTGTCTGGTGCCCTGCGGTGTTCTCGGGTCCATCGCGAGCAAGCTCGCTCCTACAGTGGGGTCAGGGTGTTGATTAGAACGAAGACTGGATCTTGATCCCGCCAATCAGCGCGTCATCGACCTTGTCCACCCCACCTGGGTGGCGGATGTACTGCAGGTTCGGGCGCACGGTCAGCCAGTTGGTGACGTGCACGCCGTAATAGAGTTCGGCGCTGTATTCGGTGTCCTGCGGCGGCAGGTAGGTCGGATCGTCGAAGTCGGACACGGCGCGAGCCTGGTTGGTCGCCTCGGCGTTCTTGCGATATGCCGGGTTGACGTGCACTCGCGCCATGGCGAAACCGATATCGTCCTTGGCCCGTGCATCAAACAGACCCTTGTAGACGACCCCGGCCTGAACATAGTTGTCGATGGCGTTGGTCTTCTTGTCGTGCATCGTGCCGTTGGCGAACACGCTCAGCCCCCGGGAGTTGTCACTGGCACGGCTGGTCAGTTGCTGTTGCACGCCAAGCCACAGGCCATGTTTGCTCGAAGCGCTGCGGTAGGCTTCACCACTCAGGGCTGCCGGCTGGCCATTGCTGTCCTTATAGGCATCGGTGGCCTTGGCGTTGCTGTAGTAATAGCCGACGCGGTACTCGCCTGGCAGGCCATTGACCTTGGGTGACCACACCAGCTCCACCGGCAGGATCGCACCCTGGGTGCCGCTGCCACTGAGCTTGAAGCCATTGTTGCGGTCCAGGTTGGACGGGTTCTGCTCGTACGCCCCGACCTGCGCGTACAACTCTGGCGTCAGGTGATATTTGACGCGTAGGGCCCACTGGCTGACCGGCCAGTTGTACCAGATGCCACCCACCCAGTTGCCCACCTGGGAGCCGCAGAACGCCAGGTTCTGGAAATCGCACGGGAAGCTGTTGAAGTCCTCGCCTTCCCCGAAGCGGCCGGCCTTGATGTCGAGCCTCTGGTCGAAGAATTTCTGCTGGTACCACATTTGCGTCAGACGCCAGGTCTGCCCGCGTCCCCAGACTTCCTGGGCCGAAGTAAACCCGCCGACGCGCGGGTCGTTGATGCGGTCATTACTGATGTTGTTGCCGCTGCGTTCGGTGACGGTCAGCTGGAATTCGGCCGCGTCCCAGCCGAGAATTTTCTGCAGGTCCAGATGGGTGCCCAGACCGAACTGGTCGCTGTAGCGTGCGGTGCGATCGTGGTCGTAGCCACCGTGCAGGTTGCTGCCCATTTCACCGGTGTAATCGACCTTGAAGTCGTAGCCTTTTTCCGCAAGCTCGGTGCGACTGCCGTTCCAGTCACCCAGCATCCAGGGCGATTCGCTATCGAAGGCTGGGGCAGCCTGGGCACAGGTAACCAGGCTCATCGCGGTGAAGCCGCCGATCAGGTGGAGCATTTTCAGGCGGGCAACAGGTGCGCAGACAGCGCTGTCTTGCGAAACGTGCAAATCGGGCATGAGAAGAATTTCTTTGATCTTTTTCTAGGGGATGAACTGAAAAGCGCAAGGGTGGAGCAGGCAGCAGAAGCGTTTCAGCCGGGAAGGGCGTAAGGATAATGTTCTGTTACAAATAGAGAAAGCGCTTTTGCTGAGATGCATCCTTTCGGATTTGGTAACAGTCATGTGCGACCGCTTGCCGCAGGGATTTAACCGGCAAAAAACACACCCTGTGGCAGCGGGTTTGCGGTGCTCAAATATACCCGGGCCATGGTGTAAACCCCGGATGGTGATCACCCTGCGCATCGCGAGGCAGGCGAGTACGCAAAACCCAAAACCGTAGAAGGTGCCGAAGGCTGCGATCTTTTCTCGTTGGCCTACAGTTAACTGAGCCCTTTCACCAATCGAAGCCCTCGGCTAAGGTGCGCGGCTTCTTTATTCTTTCTTCGCGCAAAGGCCCGGCATGACCGAACAGAACAACAACCCGCTGCACGGCGTGACCCTGGAGCAGATCCTCAATGTACTGGTTGAGCACTACGAATGGTCGGGGCTGGCCGAGCATATCGACATCCGCTGCTTCAAGAGCGATCCGAGCATCAAGTCGAGCCTGACTTTCCTGCGTAAAACCCCGTGGGCCCGGGAGAAGGTCGAAGGTCTGTACGTGAAATTGATGCGCACCAAGCGTCCGCTCTGAACATGCCCGGCCAAGCCGTGGCAAAGCGCCGTTTCGTCGCCGTGGCAGCAGTGCTCGGCTGGGTGGGGCTGAGCATTCAGCTGTACCTGATTCTCTATTCGCGCTTCACCCTTGAGGCCAGCCTGATGGGCGGGCTGGTGAGTTTTTTCAGTTATTTCACCGTGCTGAGCAACACCTTGGTGGCCGCGGTTCTGACCTGTGACCTGACCTCCCGGGAATCAGCCACGCGACGCTGGTTCCTGCAACCGTGGGTGAGCAGCGGGGTGATGGTAAGCATCGTCGTGGTCGGGGTGGCGTACAGCGTGTTGCTGCGACATCTGTGGCACCCCGAAGGCTGGCAGTTCCTGGCCGACGAGCTGATGCACGACGTGATGCCGCTGCTGTACCTGGCCTATTGGTGGTTCTGCGTTCCCAAGGGCACGTTGCGCCTGCGGCACATTGGCCTGTGGGTGATTTACCCGATAATTTACTTCGCGTGCGTGTTGTTCCGCGGACATGCGTTGGCGGTGTATCCCTATCCGTTCATCAATGTCGACAAGTTGGGTTATCCACAAGTTTTGATCAACGCCAGTGGCGTATTGGCCGGGTTCATAGCGAGCGCGTTGATCGTGTTGTGGTTGGATCGGCGTCGCTGACAGCCAGTTTCGCAACATGAAGACGGTCATTTTGTGGGCGGACTCGCCGGGAAATTAGGAATATTCCTATGTTGCTAGGCGGTGATGTCGTGGACCTTCAATTCGTTCTTCGTTCTTCGTTCTTCGTTCTTCGTTCTTCGTTCTTCGTTCTTTGAAGGTGCGCAGGCAGGCTTTTAGTTTGCTCATAAAATTTATTGTATGGAGTGTATCGATAGCGACAGCGCGAAGTTCAGAGGCGATGCTATTTTTTATATAATTTTTAAAGGGAAGAGAAGGCAATGGATTTGTCGCGTGTTCTGACTTCAACATTATTTCGCTGGTTGCTGATTGCGACCTTTGCTGGCGCTGCAGGGGTGTCCGGTGCGGCTGATGTTGATGTTGAGTTAGAGTTTGTGCCAGACGCTGGCACACCCAACAATAAATATTTCACTAACAAAACGCCTCTCACAGGGATTTGTGCGGAGTACCCCGACAAGTGCGCCGCACCGCACACAGGTAGTTCGAAAGTTAATGTCCGATTCAACAGTGGGCCCATCTATGACTTCCGCGAAAATACGGTCCAGTTCAGGATACCGTCAGCCTCGCGCTTCTCGGTAAAAGGCGTTAACGGAAAACAATATCCGGTAACACTTCATATACGCGGTGTCGGTGCTCGGTATGATCTTAGGCCTGCGACCGTCTTGTCGCTCACCGGCAAGAACCCACCAGAGGGGCATAAGTCTTTGTGGGTCGGTGGATGGTTTCAGGACGTCAATGCGCCATGCCGGGCTGTACCTGGTCTTGATTCGGGGAAGTCGATGGGTTTGTACAATTTTTTCTGGTACGGCCCGGAGGGGGCTGTCTGTGGGAAAAAAACACGGTACAGTCTTCCCGGACTGTATCTTGACTCGATGAACTTTATTTATGAAGTCGATACACCCAACCCTTATGAAATGGAAGCAGGAATCTACGAGGGCCTCATTACATATAATGTCGCAAGAGAGTTTGAACCTGGTTATTTTCTGACGCCGTATCAGACCAATATCTCGGTGAAAGTCACGCTGAGAGTCACCCACGTGTTACGCGTTAACTTTTATCTTGGCTATAAAGTCGAACTTGTTCCTGCGGGTGGCTGGGACAGGTGGGAGAGTATGGGGCGAACACCAACAGTATTGTCTGGTGATGCTCCGTTTCAGCTCAACGTTTCTTCACCGTTTACCGTCAAATTGCAATGTGGCGTGCCTCACTTCAGTGACTGCGCTTTGAAAAATTCAAGTGGCAAGATTGTAAGGCTGGATACCTTTTTCACTCCGCCTGAAGGCGTGATCGATGATGCAGGAGGCTCGCAGTATCCATTCAAGTACAGGCTCTCAGCATTGGCGCCGAAAAAATTTAACGTCTCCCAGTACGTTGCACATTTTGGGAAGCTGTATTTTCAAATACCAGCCAGTAGGGTCCCAACGATGGAGGCCGGAACGACGTATTCGGGCAATGTCACTGTAATCTGGGATTCGCAGGTTTGAGCGCAGAACCAGCCACCGTTGAGTGACTGGTTTGCCATCGCACCATGAACCCCGCGTTTGCCTTGAGCCGGCATAATGGCGGAGTTTTTGGTGATTGCGCTGCTTGTGCTCGTGCTGGATCGGTGGCGCGCCCGTTGCGAGTGAGCGCGCGTGATCCAGGTCGCCGGCGTTGTAGCGACGCCGGCGAGTTCTAGGTTACGAGGCAGGCCTGAAAAATTGGTTTATCAGCGGTCCGTAATACTCTTTGTATAACTCATCCATGACCGCACTATCAATCTGAACCATTGCACCCTGATCCTCTAGCGATGGTTTTGTTTCTCCGAGTATCCTGTCTCTAATCTCAGCATAGCGCCCGGTATCGGGATTCCCTACCAGAACAGTCAGCTGCTCTTTGGCCTGCTCATACTTCACTGGTAATTTGCGTTCCAGAACCGCGCGCATTACTTCTGATTTGACCAAGTAGGTATCAAACAAGCCTTGGGCTTCTTTGGCTAATACATAAGCGAGCGCTTGGTTATAGTCTGGCTCTGTTAGGTCGGACGAATTTTCAAAAAGCATCTTGGAGGTGTTTCCTGGCAAGCCCAATTTGTCACCCAGTTTCTCCCTTAACGCCAGGAAAACCTCGACCTCATCTGCGCTCGGCTTGCGACTGATAAAACCCTCTGCCCATTTATCGAGCAGCTCCAGTCGAAACAGCTGCCGCAACGCGGACTTCACGTTGTTGGGTGAGGCGTTGAAACGGCCATTGATCACATCGAAGCGCAGGGCTAATTCCTGCATTTGGTTGTACGTCAAAGATACCCTGTCATGACAGGAGGCGGTCGCGTCATAGGCATTCATGAACGTTTTAAGGCGTAACTTATCGTCTGTTCTCAGTTTATTCAGCCATGTCGGTACCTCATTTTTGAATACCGCGATGTCGCTGGGCGAGAGAAGCAACTTAACCAGGAAGGCAGAAAATAGTGAGGCGTTGTCTTCGCCATCGTGGGGAGACCACAGGCGTGTGACTTCCTCTTGCTGCTCGACTGGGAACCAGGCCGATACGGCTTTAGCAAGAGGCGGCGCGTTTCTCGGCGACAAATCATTTTCTGCAATAGCAAACTGCACACGTGGACCGGTATAGCCCTCAGTGGTCATGAGCGTCTCGTAATACCTCTGGATACGTGGGTTGAAGTCAGTATTGCCGACCAAATCAACCGACACAGTATTGGGCAGTGCTTGGATGTAATGAGGTAGTCTCACAAACCGGTTGTTTCTTAAGCCAAGTAACGTCAGTTGGGGAAATTGAGGCACGTGCTCCAGGTGCCGTAATTGGTTGCCGGAAAGTTCCAGACTCCTCAATTCGGGCATTGCGCTTCGCTGCAGGAATGACAGTTCTACCAGGTCGTTATGTTCGAGGTGCAAGCTGTGCAACGCGGGTAGTGCCTGAGGATATTGCAATGCCTGCGGTTGCAGGTGCGGGTTTCTGGATATAATCAATATTTCAAGCCTTGGCCACTCGTCGGGCATTTTCAATTGACTCAATTGTGCATTATCAGTGAGTTTTAATGTTTTCAGATTGGGCATTGCGCCCAGTTGGATCTCTTGCGTTCCACTGCAGCCTTCGATGGACAGTTCCCGCATTGCGAACAGGTCGTCCAGTTGAAATGGCTCCTGCTGGAGCTGCACGCGCTTGACTTGCAGAAACTCAACTTCCGCCATCTGCGACGGCAGGGTAACTTTGAACAAGTTTGAATTGCGCACCCCCTCTATTTTCACTGTCTTCAAGTTCGGCATATTCTCAGGTAGAACCAGATTCTGCTCACACCCGACTCCCCCTAGCGTAACTTCAAAACGCTCCAGGTTCGCGGGTATATGTTGACTCTTGTAAATAATCATTCGCGTTGCAGGTTTTGCATCCATGAATGCCCATACCGGGGGGCGGTCTGGTTCCAATATTTTGCTAAGGACCAGTTCTTCTCGCAGATCCTGGTCCACATATCTGTCCGCATCGATGGTTTTGAATGAAGACGTGTAGGTTGCAGCTTCCGATTGAGAAAAGCCGCCTTCTTCAACTAGCACCGTGTCCAACTTATTCTGATGTTCCAAGGCAGAGTACCAAGTGGAACGTTTGTATTGCTGCCAGCTCTCAAGCTTCACTAGATAGCCCGCCCAGGCGGGTGTCCTGCCGCCCTTTATTCGATCTGACAGCAATGCCATTCTCAGTATCTGGCCGTCATCCGTGTCCGGGAAGGCGAATTTATCCAGATAAGCAACTACCGCATTTTCGTCAGCAAAATCGCTGGGATTGACGAGTGCCTGGATTTTTGCGCTGACCCTTGCGTGCTCGGGAAATTGCATAATCAAGTCAGGGTTATCATGACCACGGACCCGATTCTCAATCAGGTTACTGCGTGACGTCTCGTCCAAGACATCAAATTCCCTCAGGTAGGCATCCAAAACGTCCTTTCTGGGAAAAGTTTTCTTGTCGTCACTCAGCACTTGAGTTGGCGTATAGAAGTCCAGGATGGTGTCCTTTTTGGCGTACTTTATTGCCCAGCTGGGCCAGTCATCCTCTTCTTTGAAGGCCTGCCAAAAGTCTAAATTGAACCTATCGTGCAACAACCAATCACCCAAGACATGTCCAGTGGGGGCCGTCGAGAAATCAAAACGCGCCAGCATTTGCTTGATAGAGGCCGGATCGTAATTGGTTTTGACCGAGTGGATGGGTTTCCATCCCAACAGCCCGTATGCACGCCATCCATCCTTTCGATTTCTCAGGTGTTTAAAAATCCAATCCGGAGGCGGATAACCGTTGTGGAACGCTTGCTCTAGTTCTCGGTACCGGTCGTTGTCTGTCGTATGGTCGAAGTCAAACATATGCAAATACTCCTCCCATTCTTCGTTACTCCGCAGACTGGACGACCCTCCACCGCCGCCCAGCAAGCCTCCCTCGTCGGCCCGCCAGTGCCCATCGCGGTAATGCACCGGCGCGCCCTGCTCTTGGGGTCGTTGCGGGTCGCGCACGCGCACCGTCGCCCAGCCATTGTCCGAATACACTTCGTACGCCAGGACCTGGTCCTGGTAACGATTCAGGATATAGTGCTTGCCGTCATGGCTGTAGAAGGTGCCTGCATCGGCCTTGCCCGGACGCGGGGAGAGTGCCGTCAACTGTTCACGGGTGACATCGCTGCGCGCCAGGGCGTCGTTGAGCTGGCCAAGCGGAGTAAAGGCCTTGTCGCGTTGCCGGGCCATAGCCTGCACAGCTTGACTCAGCTCGGTGGCACTGCTGAAGCGCAGTTTGCCGGCCCAGTCCAACAACCCGTCAAGCTTGAGCGCGCGCAGGCCTGGGCCCATATCCAGCACATCCAGTGTCAGGAATGCCACGTCCATCAAGGCATCGTCGAGCCTTCCATGTTCCAGGTGGTGCAGCGCACTGGCAGCGTCATGGCCGATCAGCCCCAGGGTGAGCGCGGCGCAGGGGACTGTCGCGATCCCCAGGCTGCCGGCCATGCAGGTCACGCCTGCAGCACCTCCCACACCCTTGAAAAATTGATCGAGTATCATCTCCTTGCGGCTGGTGCTGGCCTCGTTGGCATTTTTGATGCCGTCCCACAGCCACTGGTCGACGTCCCGGCAAAAGTCGTCGATGGGGACGCTGGACACCCTGGTGTTGCGTTGGTCGCGCTGAGCCTGCTCGACCTTGATCTTGTCCTCCAGCAGGGCGCGTGCCTGCAAATCGTCGTAGTACGCGCCGGAGGTGCTTATCAGTTGCTGGTAGTCCGAGAGCTTCAGCAGTTCCGGGCCGTAAGGGCCCTGCAAGTACACGTAGTCGCTGCGTTGTGCGGCAGCGCTGCGCTGCTCCTGGGCGCGCTGGCGCAACGACAATACCAGCACCTCGGGAATCCGCAGCCCGTTGACCTGAAGCGCCTGCAGGCTGGCCTTTCCCGTGTCCGTGACCGTCACCGTGCGCAGGCCATCCACCAGGGTCCTGAATTCCCCGGCGGTGTATGGGTCGAGCGTCCCGTCGACGCGTGCCTGCTCCAGCGTCACCTGCAGTTGCTGCTGGATCAAGGTGCTCCTCAGTTGGGCGAAGGCCTGCCCGCGCAGGTCGTTGGGCGCGAGCCATTGCTTCAGGTACTCGATGTACTGGTTGCCGGCGTAAGTGCTGCGCAGATGGTGCTGGACGTCCTGCTTGACGGTACCCAGTGCCTGGACCACGGCTGGATCGTCATGCTCAAAGCGGGCATCAGCGAGGAAATTATTGCTGATAGCGAACACATTATCGCCATGCCGGCGGTAGCCTTCCAGGACCCAGTCGGTCCAGTTCATGGTCTGGCCATTGAAGGTGATCCGGACGGCGTCGGCGTCGACCGTGGCATTGGCTGCCAGCCCGCCCTTGCCCTGCAGGACCTCGGTCAGTTTGCGGGTTTCGGTGCGCCGGGTGAAGGCGCGCAGGGTGGGCAAATTCTCGTCGACGAAGGCCCTGTACTCCTGCTCGGTGCGCGCGGCGGCGGCCATCTGCGTGGCCAGTTGCGGGCTGGCGGCCAGCCGTTGCAGCCGTGCCTGCTCGCTGTCCAGCAGCACCCCGGCCCGGTGCCCAAGCTTGTCCTGCAGGCTGGCGCCGGGGTAGGTGTGCAATTGGAAATCCCCGGAGGCCCAGAGATCCGCTCGTCGCCCGCGTTCATCAAGGGTTCGCCGCAAAGCGGGCCGCTGTGCGGGAAGCGCGTTCTCCAGGGCCAGTTCGGGCAGTCCCTTGGGAGCAGGCGCGGTGGGCGCGGCCGGGCGGCTGGTGGCAGGGCCTGGCGTTGCCGGTGGCCGGACCTCGGCGTGCAGGGACTGCTGCATGCGCTTGAGATCCAGGTGCTGGAACATTTCCTGCTGCGAACTGAACGCCTGCACCCGCCGCTCGGCGGGGCGGTACAGCACCACGCCGTCCTCCTTGCCCCTGGCATCACGCCGGACAAACACCTGCCATTGCGCCAGTGGCACCGAGACGGCATCCGCCCCTTTGCCGATGGCCAGGCGCAGGCTGCCGACAGCCACCCGCGGGTCGTTGTTGAGGGCCGCCATCACCACGGCCAGCCCGTCCATATACGAGCCGCCAGGGCTCAAATCACCCTTGAGCCTGCTTTTGAGCACGGCCAGTTGCAGCTCGTTTTGATTGACCTCGGCCAGGGCTTGCTGCAGGGCGGGCCGTTGCGCCTCGAACTGCGCCAGCGAGTCATACTTCAGGTTGGCCAGGCGCTGGTAACCCTCGTCCAGGGTCTGTGTGGTCGTCAGCCACAGCGCCTGTTCGCCGGCACTTGCGTTGTGCAGCCAGTGCCCGGGCGGCAGGCTGCTCAACAGCTCGCGCAAGACCTCTTGCTGCAACCACTGATCCTGCTGTTGCGCACCGGACGATGCCTGATCGAGCAAGGCGATGACGTCCTCGGCCAGGACCCGCTCAGCCGCCTGCAGGCCTGTCCCGGCGGCGCGTCGTTGACGCACGGGCACGATTTCCTCAAGGGCATCGAATTCGCCGAAGTCGGCGTCAGCTGCGGGGGTTGCAAGGTCCAGCAGCGGCGCCAGCGACTCGCCAAAATCCTGGTGCAGCTGGGCGCTGACACGGGCCAGTAGCGTAGTGGCATCGGCGGCGGCGCGCGTTGCCATGAGCGCCTGCAAGGTCGACATCAGCTCGCCCTCGGGCGTGAGATGCCAATGGTTTTTCAGCTTATCCAGTAAGGCCTGTACAGGGGGTGGATACTGGGCGAATACCGGCTCGCTGGCGGGCAGGTCCATGTCGGGGCCGATGGGTTTCATATCCTGGCGAAGCGCGTGTGCGCCGGTCAGGATTACTGCGCCGGCGGCGACAGTGCCCAGCGCCGCCACCGGCGCAAGCCAATGCTGGCTCGCTTCGGCAATGGGCTCGGTGGTCGTTTGGTACACCGCGCCGGGGGCCGTATAAAGCGGCGTCTCGACATCCGTCTGCTCGCGCTCGTTTTTCCAAAGCAAGCGGACGGCACTGCTGACGATGTATCGAGCACCGTGTTGAGCCGACTGCAAGATGCCGCCCGGTCGCGCCCCGGCCGAGGTGGCTGGCGGCTCGGTAACGTCTGGCGGCAAGTCGTGCCCCCGCTGTGCGTCGCCTTGCTCGGGCACGGGCGCCGGGTTCACCCACTCATCCAGCGAAGTTAGCGCCGGTTGCGCGTACTGATTGAGGCTTTTGAGATTACCCGCCAGTCGGCCCAGCTCCTGCAGGGTGCGCGGGGTCTCCGACGAGGGGCTGCCGAAATATTCGCGTAGCCAGCCGGCGAACTTTTCCTCACACCAACCGAACATCGCCCCGACCACGAGGCTCACTGGAATCAACGACCCCCCCATACTGTAGAGGTTGCTCAAGCCGTAAAGCACCGTGACCGGGGTCAGCACCCCCTGCTCCAGCGCTTTATTGATGACCTCGAGACCCTCGCTGAGCGTGGAGGCTTGTTTCAGCTGTGACAAGATCGTTTGCCAGTCTTCACCGAGGGCCTGCGCGCTCACCTGTCCCTGGCAATAATTGATGAGTTGCCTGGCCACCGCCGTGGACGGCAGCCAGTGGCGCAATAGCCAATGGCTAATCTTCTGCGCCGCACTGACGGGCAACTGCACGAGCCACTCCTGGCAATGCAACCACTGATTGAGCTGGAGATAATTTTCCAATTCTTCACTGGTCAACTCCTCGGGTTTAATTTGGCGCAACCGCTCTTCCAGGCTGTTCTGTTTCTGCTCGAACTGCTCGGGTAACTTCAGGTAATCGGTATAGCCAGGCTTGCTATCCTTACAGGCCATTTCGATCACCTTGCCCTGGGTCAACGCCAGGCAATTGAGCAACAGGTCGCTGGCCGGATCGCCGCCGCAGTAAGGTCCGCCCTGCCACACCGCATCGCGCTGGGCTGGCGTCAGCACCGAGAGGTACGCCTTTTCCACGGGCCACCCGGTACGCAGCGCCTCGCTCATCGCCTTGATAACGGCAGGAGGCGCCGCCGTGCCCGACAGGTGTTGCAAACGCGTCAAAACAATGGTCAGCAGCGCCGAGTGCATACGCGGGTGCAAGACCTCGCGCGGCGTCAGCAGCAACATCAGCAGCGCGACGTGTGCCTGCCTGCGGACCGGCATGTACCACGACTCCCTGCCACGTTTCGTCACGTGCGTCACCTCCAGCACCTTGGGCACCTCGGGCTGGCGGATGCCTTGCAACGCCGACACCATGTACTCAGGAACCTGGGCAAGGGTGTTTCTGGCAGCGGTGCCTGCAGAGTTCAGATAGTCAAAAAAACAGGGGGGGGCGATTGGCATGCGGCTTCTCCATTGATTGGATCCAGGTTCTGAGGCACGCTCGAACGCCGAGGGATGACGCAGCAGCGCTCAGGTCGCTGCGAAGGTGCGGCGCGCCGGGGTTATCGCTTGCTGATGAGCCAACGACTTGCACAAAGCGCGCATTGAACGGGTCGCAGGCGGTATGCTGATCCAGGCCGGTCGCCACTGCTGGGCTGGAGGCTGCGCACAGCAGGCGCCGGGCTGGTTTCGCCGGCGAAATGCCCGATACATGAGGACAATCTTTTTTCTGAGTTACCTGCCGCAATCCCGGCTAAGGCTCGGTAGGTCAGCGACGCGGTGTGGATGGGGTTATCCGTTGCGCTGTGCGAGCGTCATTCATCAACCGTGTCTTCCAGCCTCCAGTAACCGGCTGCCTTGACGAATTGATCGTCAAGCCCATGCTCATCCAACAGCACCCGGCGAATCTGCCGCGAGGTCCTGGCCTCGGTTGCGACCCAGGCATACAGGTTGCCGGTGGGCACCTTGATTTGCCGCACGGTGCTCAGCAGGTGGTCCTTGCCACCTTCGCGCAAGACCCAGATCACCTGGACCTCGGCCGGGCTTTCGAGCTTTTGTTGCTCGGCGCCGTTCTCCACTTCGATGATCACCAGTGCACGCCGATTGGCCGCCAGGCCTTCCAGGCGTCGGGCGATGGCGGGTAGGGCAGTTTCGTCGCCGATCAGCAGGTAACTGTCGAAGATATCGGGCACGATCATCGAACCTCGTGGCCCGCCGATGTGCAGGAACTGCCCGGGTTGGGCCTGTTCGGCCCAGGTCGCGGCGGGGCCGTCGCCGTGCAGCACGAAGTCGATGTCCAGTTCCAGCGAATCCAGGTCATAGCGACGCGGGGTGTAGTCGCGCATGGCCGGCATCGGTTGCTCGGTCTTGCCGGCGCCGAGTACCAGGGTTTCCAGTGCCGCTGTTTCTGCCGCGTTCTGTGGGAACAGCAGTTTGACGTGGTCATCGGTACCGAGGCTGACGAATCCGGCCAGTTCCGGCCCGCCCAAGGTAATCCGACGCATGCGTGGTGTCAGGTCGACCACTCGCAAGACTTCCAGGCGCCGGCGTTTGATTTCGTGCGTGACGCGGTGAATGGTTTGGGTCTCGATTGCGGTCATTCGGCTTTCTCCCGGGAGGATTGAACGGCAGGGCCGTCGACGATGGCTTTGGCGGTGTTATTGAGCAGGTTGGCGACACGGACGATTTCTGCCGCGCTCCAGCGACCGTGGTGCAGTTGCAGGGCATGGCGCAGGTTATGCACCGCTTCGTGAATTTCAGCGGGGCGGTCATGCCCGCGCAACGACCGTTTGCTGACATCGATGCGCATGCGCACGCCGTCCAGCGCCACGGCTTGCTCGCTCAGGGACAAGCGGCCGGCGTCGGTGATGCGGTAACTTTTTTTCCCGCCGTCGGCGTCGCCCTGAATCATTTCGCTTTCTTCAAGGAAAGTCAGGGTCGGGTAGATCACTCCGGGGCTGGGGCTGTAGGCACCGTCGAACAGGCCTTCGATCTGGCGGATCAGGTCATAACCATGGCAGGGCTGCTCGGCGATTAGCGCCAGCAGCAGCAGCTTCAGGTCGCCCGGTGCGAACACCCGTGGGCCACGGCCGCCGCGCTCGCGGCCAGGGCGTTTTTCGAAGCCGTCGCGGCCATCGCCGTGTTCGCGGTGGGGGGAATGATGGTCTCTCATTTTTCTTTCTCTCTGTCGTGTTTAGATAGAGCGTAAGATATATCTTATTTAGAGGCAATGGCGCTCGACGAACGGTGCCTGGCCAATAACTGCCCTGTTGTCACCCCAGGCCGTAGCATTATTGGTCGGAAAGGTGCCTGGCAGGGCGACGGACTCACTCCAAAGCCAGCCGAGTCTTGCGGCTTCAACCCGCCAGGAATATCGGGTGGTGTATCGGAACTACCTGACGGCGTTGGTGGAGGCTGCTCGCCGGCTTCTGGCTTGAGCGTTTTGTGCAAGGGTGGCTGCACGATAGATGCCTATGCTGGGTGTTCATTCACGTCGATAAGTTTGTTGCGCGATGCGTGTTCGCCCTGCGGCCTCCTGCAATCCAGCCATCGGCGATCGCGTTTCCCCACGCCTTGGCGAATGGATGATAAGCCACCAGCTTGTTGGCATCGAGTCGTCACCGGGTTGCACTCTGCGCCGGCGCCACGTCGCGCAGGCAGGCGGGCACACCAGGCGTTTCGACCTGCCTCCAGCACTGCGCGAGACACATCCCCGGCCCTCAGTTCCTCTAGATAGCGCCGCGCCTGAACAGTGCGAACCTTTGCGGATCACCCCCTGTTTATCCTCGAGCCAGGCCGTGGGCCTGGCATGTAATCACCTGATCGGTAATATCGCCTGGCGGGTCATCGTTGACGCGCTGGACCAGCTTGTCTTCGAGGGCGAGCCGGTCACACATGACTTCAAGGACCTATATGCCGAGCTCAAGTGCATTCGCGACGGCAACGATACCCGGTCACGCAAACTGCAAAAGCTCAGCGTCGAGCTGTTGCGCTTCGCGTCCAGACTGGCCAGCTATTCCGGCAGGCAGGCGTCTTACTGGCGCAAGCTGAGTGCTGGACTGGGTAGCGTCGGCCCTTGGCTCAACAGCCTGAGTGAACAATGGCTGACCCTGGAGTTGCTCGTCGAGCAGTGCCACGCACAGCAATCACTGCTGGGCAAGGCGGCAAACCTGACAGGGCTGACCCGCCGTTTGCTGGCCGATCGGCAGTTGCAAACGCTCGTCGGCCAAGGGCGGGTGCAGCAGCTTGATCAGCGTCTGGCCAGCTTCGATCAGCTCTTGGCCCAGGTGCGTCTGTGGCAAGCGCTGCCCGGTGGCGCAGGCATAGCCGATTATCTGCAACTGGTGGCCGGCAACCCGTTGCTCGGTGGTGCGCTGGCGGATTCGCTGATGCGACTGGGACGGGTGTTGGGGCGGGTGCAAAAGGGGTATCCGGACGCGGGCACGCTGGCCGAGAAGCTGAGCTGGCTGTTGTGTACCCTGAGTGATCCGGCGTTGCGTGAACCCTTGCAGCCGCATCTGGAGAGGCTGCTGGGTAATGCGCAGCAGGTGGAGCAACTCTTTTCGCTGTGCCGAGTCGTCGAGTCGTTGCGCCACTTTCCGCTGGGGGGGGCGCTGGCCGAGCAGACGCTTTGGTTGTTGAGCCTGCTCAAGGACAACGCCGGCGACGGCAAGATGGGCGCCTGGTTCTGCTCGCTTGACACCGTGCTGGGCGCCGACCCGGCGACGCTTAGCCTGCTGAATCGTTTGCTGGGTATGAAGTCGGGCCCGGACGGAGTGCGCTTGCTGATCAAGGACTTGTTTGCCCTGCTAGCGTTTCCCGTTGCCAGGCAACTGGCTGGATATGCTTTGCCTGGCGTGGTGGAGCTGGAAAAGCTCTACCGGCAAAGTACCGCCGACGAGAGCTGGGCCAGTCTGGTCCGGCGCATCGGCTGGAGCGTCGTGGACATTGCCAAGCCTTATGCCGTGGGCGCGCTGGTGCACAGTCCCCTGGCGGCGGCCACCGTGGGTTATGCCGAGGCATTGCGAACCCATACCGGATGGGAACAGACCTGCCAATGGTTCGTCGCCCATGCGCCGGCAGGCGACCTGAGGCTGCAGCTTGCCTACAGCCAGTATCTGAATGCGCTGCTGGTCTGGCAGGTGTATCAGGCTTGTGCGGGTCATGATCCGCAGCAAAGCGAGGAGCGCCTGCGCCACCTGGCGCGCCAGCTCAAAGAGTATCAGGTGGTCAAAAGCTACCCTGATTTGGAGCCGCTGATCGACCTGTTGCCCTTGTTGCCGTTGCTGATGGAGGCTCGGCAAAGCGTGAGTGTGCAACCCGGCGCCGATAGCTGGCTGGGCTGGGGTGCCCAGTGGCTGAACGCGCTGGCTGACAGCGCCAGCCGAAATCGCAGTGCCAGCAAGTTGCAGCAGCGGCTGTCCCGCCAGCTGGAACATTGGCTGGCGGACGCCCTGATGGCGGCCGTGAGCAAGTTACCGATAGGCCCGCCGGGCGCGGCGGCGGCCCCGACTTCGGGCGCTGCGGATCGCGCATTCCAACCCATGTCCGCCGGTCTGGACAGCCAAAGGTTATTGCTCGGTGGCATCAGCCTGGAGGCCGTGGGGCTGGGCGCTATCGCCTATGCGTTGTGGCAGTCGCGCCAGGCCGGCGATGCCGACGCTCCGGTCGCAGAGGCTGAAACAGGCCTGATGGACGCCATCCCGCGTGCGGCTGGCCGTGGCTTGCACGAGCACAAAACGCCTCTGCTGTTAGGGGTCGCTGCGATGGCCGCGGGCGGCTTCATGCTGTACCGCTGGACTTGCAGCGAAGTGCCGGCGGACAGGCTTATAGAGGCCGGTGAAGAGCGCGAGGCGGATTTTGATTTACCGATTTATACGCCATACGTTAACGAGGTGTTGGCGCAGGTGATTGAGCTGGTCGAAGCCTCGCCACAGGTGCCATTGGCGGAGCGCTTTGGTCACGACACCAGCGCTCGGCCCGTGTTTTTCAAGCGCTCAGACAGGGTTAAGCGTGTGGTGGGTTCGCAGCGGGGGCAGAGGGAGTCCCAGATGCACTTGGACCCTGCCATACAGTTGGCGTGGCAAGCACTTGATTTTTCAAAGTACGATGACCTGGTGGCCCGCAGGTTAGAGCGCTTATGGCGCGACTCGATAACACTGAATGATGATAAGAGCCTAAGCGTCGAGCAAAAGAAAGCCCTGTACCTGACTCAGTTTCATCAATATTTGGTCGAGGAGATCGACGCGACTCTGGGTGCTCTGAATGAGTTGAAACAGGCCGGCACCTACAGTCATTCGGGGTCTCGTAATGCCATCCTCTGGATGGCCAGACTGGCGGCAGAGGCCGAGGAATTGCAGGAACGCTTCTCGGCCTCCGGCGTCGAGTATTGGGAGGCGTGGCGTCACGATTCGCGGGGTGAAACGTTAAGCGCGTTGAACCGGGCATTTAAAATACAGCAGCGAGAGGACGACACGTACTTCAAGCAACGACAGGCCTGGATGCAGCCTGCGGTCATTACCGATGCCGATTACCTGCAAGCCCCCGAGCTGAACAATACTCAAAAAATGTGGCGTTCTGCGCTGGTGATCGAACAGCGTGAGTTTGAAAAACTGATAGACGATTACGCGCGCCTGAAAAACTTTGAAGCGTTGCCGGATTTATTTGTAAACGCTCTGGAAATGCGCGTGGAGTTGCTCGGTGCTGAACGGTATGAGCTACTTAATGAGGAAGACCTGTCGGCGGCGTCGGTGCAGCAACGTGCGGTAAAAGCCGAGATACTCGAGATGCGTAAAATGCACCTGGCCAATGCATTGATCGAGGAAGTTGAAAGTTATGCAATTTGCAAACAGTTAAAAGAACGCGGCCCGTTGGTTAACAAATATTCGGGGCATCAAGCTGTTTTTGAAGCAAAGAAAATCGCGGTGGAGTTGGTGCTGGAAAAATTTGCGGTCGGCATCGTCCCACTGGATGACGATGATAAAATTATCGGCTTTTATCAGATCGCCCGCGACGACAGTGCTTCTGATCAAGTCAAGGCCTATTTAAGCAAGGCGGGTGCCTTGGCGTTTTTCATGATGACCAATGCCAGCCAGGCGAGTGAATACCAGAGATGGAATAAGGCGCTCGCGGTCAGTTTTGCGCAAGCGTGTCCGCCCACGGAGTACTTCAAGCGGCTTTATGAAGATAAACCTGAAGGGTACAGGGGCCTGGATACCTTCAAGAAAAGTAGCGAATCTGAAACATGGGTCGATTATTACGATCAATTTATCCAGTACCGGGAAAAATATCTTGATTTCGACTCAAGGCAAATGGCCTACGGCGCGCTGGCTAATCAAGGCTTGACCGATTACAGCATTAGCCAACTGCAAGTTGAAAAAATTGTTTATGCCGATCTGGTTGTTTATTTTAATGCGAGTACTCGAGTAGACGAACTACTACTCAGCGGCGCCGCCCGGGACCCTGGCAATAAATTTCACAATATGTTGAATGACCGGAATGAGGTGCCTGGAACCATCGGTTTTATCACGCTGGCCAATGGTGGGATATTGGCGATGGCAGGACTGGCTTTCAAGGTGACGGTAAAGCTGTTTGCCCCCGCCGCCGTTGGCGCCAGTCAGGTATTGAGCAAGATTCATAGCCTGGCAGCCATCCCGTATCTCGGCGCGCTAACTGAGCTGGAAGGCAAAAAACTGATTGATGATGTGCTGCGGCCAATGGGGGTGGAGACGGACGCGTTGATTGGCAACAGTGGCTACCCGATCTTTAAGGCACCACGCAAATTCAGGGGCTGGTGGGAGCGACACAAGGTGGAACGCGTGCATCCCAAGCAGGGTTGCTCATTAATCAGTGTCGCCGAGGAGGTGATGCGAGAGAATCTGAGCCAGTGGGTCGGATTGCTGAAAGTTGCAAACAAGGATAACGATTTCTGGTCTGTCGTCCTCAGTTTTCTGCCACTTTATACCGAGCTGCGCGATGCCTATGCGGATGCGGATCATCAGCTCAACGGTAATCGCGTGATGTGGGATGTACTAGGGATCATTCTTTCGATACTGCCGGGTATCGGTGCGATTACCCAACTGAGCGCAACGGCATTGAAGATGCTGGTCGACAAGAGCATGCGAGGCCTTGCCGCAGGCCTGTCATTCAAGGTTGTCACCCGGCAAATATTGCTGCGCTTGATAACGGACCCGGCATTCACGGGCTTGGGTTTACAAGGCTTTGTCTATGCGGCTTACATCGGTTTTGAGGTCGTTTCCCCGCTGCCGGCGCCGCTGTGTGTGTATGGCATCATGTGGATGAGTAAAGGCATCAGGGCTCATATTCAGCACGGTTATACGGCTACGGATTCGCTGCTATCGCCACGCCACGCCAGTACGATACCGAAATCAGTACAGGCAGAATTGACGGCTCTGGGGGCAACCACTCCTGTTTTGGTGGGGCCTTCCAAACGAATCGTTTTGCGCAACAGTGCCTTGACGCCCCGTGAGGTGATTGAAGAGGGCATGGCCTTGGCGGCGCCCCTGCACCGCAAGCTAGCGGTAATGAAGCGCATTAAACAAGGTGCGCTTTATTCAACTGATCCGGGTCTGTGCGCGCCGCCCGCACTCTGCGCCGAGAGATCGTTGGAATATATGTGTCTGGACGACCTGGATTATCTGCATGCAAAAAACGTGATCGATTCGGGGGATGGCTATACGGTTTACCCGCTACGTAACTCCAACGGGGCTTATGTGGTGAGGGAGTTCAGGCTGATACGCCACGGCGACCAGCCGCAGCGAATTCGCAAAGCCGAGAATAATCAAGTTGCCTACAATCGTTTATACGGCGGCCAGAAAACAGACGCTGCCAAAGTTTTTTATTTCGTGGGCGAAGGTCCGGTGGTTACCCTGCTGCCATCGACGCCGGGCAAAAAGCTCAGTCAAATCATAGCCGATGATGATCGTACTGCTATAGAGGGTTTGCGTCTTCTGGATAAACCTCTTGTGGTCGAACAGCTCGTGACGCAGTTGCGCGATATGGGTATTTATTACAGGGCCGTAAATTTCGCAGGGATTGTTTATGACCCAATGACCCGGGCCGTTCGATTAAATAACTTCGATAATTCGTTGGTCAATGTGGGGGCCGATGACGCCAATGCGCGTTGGGAGGTATTGACGACTGCTCAAGTCGGTGCGTTGAATATGCGGTTCACCCAAGTGTTCACAGACTTTACTGAACAAACCAAAGGGTTGCTGCCGAATGATTTGGGTATCAACACCTCAATGTTGACTGAGAATCAACTTGCTCAACTTGATCCCCTGCGCGCGCGCTACGCCAATCATATCAAAGTGATGGAGTCAGCAAAAAGCGCGGATATTTTTAAATTTGCTAAAAAGCATCACCGGGGTTTCCTGGTGCCCGGTGTGAACAGAACCGACTCTGAACTGGTACTGACGACGCTCTACAATGACCTGATCCCCACTGCCGACGTGACACAACTTGGAGCGCTGAGCGGCTTCATTGAAAATACCCGCCAGCATCGGACTATTCATGCGGCTATTTCCGTGGCCGCTAAATATTCAAAGCGATTGAACAACGGCAGCTACCGGCAGATGATTGCGCCGCAGTCTTTTTGGCTGAGCGCAGCCGACGCGCCGCGGGCGGGAGAGGGGCGTTGTTACCCGTTGGTATTGGCGGTAGCGGTGGCGATAATGGAATACAGTTCAACCAATTTCTTCATGAATATGATGCGCTCGGCGGCAAGAACCGACAGTTCGCGTAACGAATTCATCCGGGCGATTGACCAGATACGAACACTGGACATGAATCAGTTCATCACGCCTCAGTTGAACGCATCGCCCAATAATCTGGAAAAAATTCTCACTCACCTGGCTAGCCTTAAAAGAAATAGTCTATTCATGTTGGACTCGCGAAGCCATTCGATGTTGATCGGTGTCACATTTAATATTTTCGGGGAGGACAGTTTTTATTTCTATGACCCGAATATCGGCATTTTTTTTTACCCCGATATAGACGTGTTGGCAACGGCGTTGCACAGCACCGTTGGCAGTGGTTCCCTGGCAGCACAATATTCAGCCTGGAACGTGCAAGGGACGCCGAAATACAAGCTGGCATTGATTAATACCAACGTTCTCAAGGGCAAGTCCCTGCAGGTACCCCCGGCCGGAGGCTCGGGTTTCAGAACACGGACGGTAGGCGAGTTGTCCAGCAGTCTGGATGCGGAGCCCCATTGTCTGCTCCAGAGCCTGGCAAGGCAGAAACGGGCGCCAGGCTGCACGCCCATCGAGAGCGATATCACCCTGATGCGGCAGACCCAGGAAGCGCTTTTCACCGGGGAAACGCTTCCCGACGGCAGCTATCAACGAGCTCTGGATTTTGCTGTTCTTCTGCGTGACCAATACCCCGCTCGTTTTATGCAGGGGCTTGATATGGAGCGCGATTTCGCGTTCCTGGAGCTGACGCGTCAGCAATTGATCGAGATGGATGCAGCGGCCGCAGCCCTGCCGGCCGCTGGTAATGGCATTGCCAGCTGCGACGCTGTCGAACGGCGTGGGGTGTATTTCAATTACCTGACGGCATTGATAACGGTCGGTAACCGGATGGTTCGTTTTGATAAAGGCCATCGCGACTAGTTCGAAGAAAGCCGAGCAACCACCGGCGGCTGGCACTGGGTCTGGCTACCCGGTTGCAGGTAGGGCGTGAGTATCGGCGCCATCCCCTTGAGCACCTGCACCGGCAGCGCCGAAGTGAACTTGAACGTTTCAGCCGTGCGACCGGGTACGAACGCGGTTATGGTGCCGAAGTGGGTATCGCCGATGAAAAACACGAAGGTGGCCGTGCGGTTGATCGACTTCGAACTGAGTATCCGCCCGCCCGAACCGATGGCTTCGATACGGTTATCCCCGGTGCCTGTTTTGCCACCCATGGCCAATGGTTTGCCGTCGGGCGTGATGAAACTGCCCGAGACCCGTTTGGCCGTGCCGGCATCCACTACCTGCGACAGGGCTTCGCGCATGGCCCTGGCAACCTCGGCTGGCATGACCCGTTCGCCGGCATCCGGATTACTGATCAAGCTGGTTTCATAAGGTGTGTTCGCCGCAAAGTGCAGGCTGTCGATACGCAGCGTCGGCATGCGCACACCGTCGTTGAGAATGGTCCCGATCAGCTCAGCCAGCGCCGCTGGGCGGTCGCCGGAGCTGCCGATGGCAGTGGCCAGTGAGGGCACCAGGTGATCGAACGGGTAGCCGACTTTCTGCCAGCGCTGATGAATGTCGAGGAACGCCTCGATCTCCAGCATGGTGCGGATGCGGCTGTCACGTGCGCCTTTGTGCCGGCTCTTGAACAGCCAGCTGTAGACTTCCTGGCGCTCGAACTGGCTGGCCTTGACGATCTGGCTGAACTTGGCGTCGGGGTTGTTCAGCAGGTAACCCATCAGCCACAGGTCCAGAGGGTGGACCTTGGCGATAAAGCCCTGGTCGGGCAGGTCGTAGGCGCCAGGACGGTAGTTTTCATAGAGCCGCTCAAGGCGTTCATCCGTGAGTTTTTCCGTCAGCTTGGCGCCTTTGAGGTGCGAGCGGACGAAGCTGTTGAAACTTTCCTGGCTGGCTTGCGGCAGCAGGTAACGGTGCACTGCGGCCATGCGAATCGGCGTCGGCCGCATGCCGTCTAGGAAGGTTTCGAGCCGCGCCTGGGTGTCCTTGTTCTTGTACTTTTTCCAGAACTTCAGCAGGAACGAGGTGCCTTCGCGGTCGGCGAAACCGGCCAGGTATTCCTGGCGTCTGGGGTCGCGGTCGTCCTTGAGCAATTCGGCACTGTTGTTCGGCCCGGAGTAGGTGGTGTAGCGCACCAGGTCGCGCATCAGCCGGATGAAAGGCAAGTTGATCGACTCACGCAACGCGTCGCGCAAGGTGGGCAGGCGTCCGTTGTCCTCTTTGCGAAAGTTGTTGAAGGTGTGCAATCCGCCGCCGGTGAAGAAGGCTTCGCCGGGGCTGGCTGAGTATTTTCGATCAAGCGCGGCACCGAGCATGGTTTGCAGGTTGCGGTCCTTGTACTGGATAAAGTAATCGATGGCCCAGCGGCTCAGGCGATCCTGGTCGGGGACCTCGACTTTCTTCAGTTCCGGGACGGTCATGGCGGCATATTTATCATGCAGCTCGGCGATGATTTGCAGGTAAGTCGTCATCACCCGCATTTTCGCGGTTGAACCCAGTTCCAGCTTGCTGCCTTCGTTGATGTCGAACGGCTGGTCGGTGCTGTCGGTCTGGACTCGCACCCGGGAACCGTCCGGGGTCAGTTCGAACAGGGTGAAGCTGTAGCGCACCTGGGCGGTGCTGGTGGGGGTCAGCAAGCGTTCGCCCATCAGGCCGATTTGCGTGGCGAAGACGGGGTCGGCCAGATGCTTGAGGTACTCGGTGGCCTGGGTTTGCAGGTCGCCTTGCAGGGTGCTGGTGGCCGACAGGTCCAGCCGGTCGAGATCGTACAGCGGACGGTTGAGCAGGCCGCCGAGACGACTGCGGGCGACGCTGATGCCTTTATTGGTTTCGATCGGCTGGATAGTCGGTTGCGTGGCCCAATCGCGATAGGTGACTTTGCTGGCCAGTGCGGCGGCCGACAGCGGCGCGTCGATCACGCCGTTCTGCGCCAGTAAGCGAATGTGGCTGTCGGTGAGGCTGGCCAGTTCATCGTGGCCTTTGGTCAGGTAATGCGAAGGGCGGCGCTGGGCGATCATCAGCGATAACATTTCACGCAGGGCCAGGCCTTTCTCCGCCAGGCTTTTCGGATCCGTTTGAGTGCTGGCCAGGCGTTGGTTGGCCTGGTTGAAATCAGCTCCGTACCAGACGCGCAAACCCTCGGCCATGCCGTGCACTTCGCCATGACCGGGCACGGCGGACAGTGGCACGCTGTTGAGGTAGTCACGCACGACATTTTGCCGGGCGACCAGGGTGTCGGGCCCGGCCTGATACGCACGCACGCTGGCTGAAATCATCTGCCGGATCTTTTCCGCACCGGACACCGTCAGGCCATCGGGCGAATGCCGGTATTTTTCCAGCTGGGTCGCCAGGGTACTGCCGCCTGCCGACTGACCGGGCATGTGCAGCAATTTGGCAACCTGCGACCAGGCGGCCATGCCGAACCGCGGCCAGTCCACCGCCGGGTTGGCATGGGGCTGGCGCGGGTCGAGCAGAAAGCGGTTTTCGATAAACAGCAGGCTGCTGACCACCACGGGCGGAATCGCATCGAAGCTTGCGTACAACTGTTGCGGGTATTTGTATTGGTACAAGGGGGCCGCCCGGCAGTCGGTGATTGACAGCCCGGCCTGGATTTTTTCCGCGTAGGGGACAAACAAGCCCTTGTCGCTGTAGTCCATCAGCGCCTGGGAGAAACGGGTTTGCGACTTCACCACGTAATCGCGCTTGATCAGGCGCGGTAGAAACTCCCCGAGGGAGCTGTAGCCAAGGCGTAGATCAAAAGGCCCAGCGCCGGGATAGCGAATGGCATCGCTGGGACCGGGTTGCAGGTCGTAATTGAGCGTCGCGGCATACTTGCTGACCTCCCGCGCCTGGAATTTCGAGGTGCGCATTTCCTTCGCGGCCGCCAAGCCGACGACGATGAGGATAATCAACAGCAACAGGAAAAAAGCCTTCCACCCATGTTTTGAGCCGCGGGGTTTTTCAGGTGACGGCGCTTCATCCACAGCTTCAGTCTGGACCACGGTTTTACTCGAATCGGTTTGCCACAAAGCGCCCATAGTCGACTGATCCATTCACGCAGATTGATCGGACTTGTCTGAAGCTTAGTCGGTGGTTGGCGATGGTGAAAAAATTGTGAACAAGGTTGTGCGCAGGAGCCCGCATGAGCCCGTAGGAGCTGTCGAGTGAAACGAGGCTGCGATCTTTTCATTCGGTGTTTAAACACAAGATCAAAAGATCGCAGCCTCGTTTCACTCGACAGCTCCTACAAGTTGTATTGCAGGCTGGAATACAAGTGATGGCGAGTATCTGCCCGGACAGGCTTGAGATAGAGCTGTCTGCGCGTAAATACGGCCTAAGTAGGGACATGACGACGCACCAATAGCGTGCAATACTCCGCGCCGTTTTAGCTGCGAAAACTCCTACAAGATCCAGGTAATGCCCCTCCACAAATCGCGCTTTCCCCGAGAGTTCTCGCTGAATGTTGTGGTTTATAGAGTGAAAAACCCTGTCGTAAGCTTTTTATACTGCACGCCCCGCTGATCTTGGAGGTTTTGTCCTACAAGACGGTTCTGCCCACGAAGCAGGTCCGGTTTCAGGCAAGCAGTGGCGACCCGCCCGCGCTTGGTTACTCGGTGGTCATATCCAATAACAAGACGAGGTTGTATCCCCATGCCAGTCGGCAACCACCTGCCTCACGGCGAGACCGCTCAGGGCGGCCCGCTTAAACGCGAACTCGGCGAACGGCATATTCGCTTGATGGCGCTCGGTGCCTGTATCGGCGTCGGTCTGTTCCTTGGTTCGGCCAAGGCCATCGAAATGGCCGGCCCGGCCATCATGCTTTCCTACATCATCGGCGGTCTGGCGATCCTGGTGATCATGCGCGCGCTCGGTGAGATGGCCGTGCATAACCCGGTAGCCGGGTCTTTCAGCCGTTACGCGCAAGATTACCTGGGCCCGTTGGCGGGCTTCCTCACCGGTTGGAACTACTGGTTCCTATGGCTGGTGACCTGCGTGGCGGAAATCACCGCCGTGGCGGTGTACATGGGTGTGTGGTTCCCCGAGGTACCGCGCTGGATCTGGGCCCTGGCGGCCTTGATCAGCATGGGCTCGATCAACCTGATCGCTGTGAAAGCCTTCGGCGAATTCGAATTCTGGTTCGCCCTGATCAAGATCGTCACCATCATTGCCATGGTGATCGGCGGTGTTGGCGTGATCGCGTTCGGCTTCGGCAACGACGGCGTGGCGCTGGGGATTTCCAATCTCTGGGCCCACGGCGGTTTCATGCCCAATGGCGTGCAGGGCGTGTTGATGTCCCTGCAGATGGTGATGTTCGCCTACCTCGGCGTCGAGATGATCGGCCTGACCGCCGGTGAAGCGAAAAACCCGCAGAAGACTATCCCGAATGCAATTGGCTCGGTGTTCTGGCGCATTCTGCTGTTCTACGTCGGCGCGCTCTTCGTGATCCTGTCGATCTACCCGTGGAACGAAATCGGTACCCAGGGCAGCCCGTTCGTGATGACCTTCGAGCGTCTGGGCATCAAGACTGCAGCCGGTATCATTAACTTCGTGGTAATTACCGCTGCGCTGTCGTCCTGCAATGGCGGCATTTTCAGCACCGGGCGCATGCTTTACAGCCTGGCGCAGAATGGCCAGGCCCCGGCCGGTTTCGCCACGACCTCGAGCAACGGCGTACCGCGTCGCGCACTGCTGCTGTCGATCGGCGCCTTGCTGCTGGGCGTGCTGCTCAACTACCTGGTGCCTGAGAAAGTGTTCGTCTGGGTAACCGCGATTGCCACCTTCGGCGCGATCTGGACGTGGGTAATGATCCTTCTGGCCCAGCTCAAATTCCGCAAGGGCCTGAGCGCCAGCGAACGTGCCGGCCTGAAATACAAGATGTGGCTGTTCCCGGTCAGCTCGTACCTGGCGCTGGCGTTTCTGGTGCTGGTGGTTTGCCTCATGGCCTACTTCCCTGACACCCGCGTGGCGCTGTATGTCGGCCCGGCCTTCCTGGTACTGCTGACGGTGTTGTTCTACGTGTTCAAACTGCAGCCGACCAATGTATCGCAGGGTGCAGTGCGTTCGGCTCCTTGAGTCTTCGTATGTGAGATGCCAAAGCCCCGGTCTGTCGATCGGGGCTTTTTCGTTCCAGGATCTCACCGCCGGTCTGAAAAAAAACCCCGCCTGTGATTTATGACAGTCGACAAGCTCAAACCCTTATGTGCCGAGGATGACGGCAGTCAGCGAACGGGGGGGCGCCATGAGACGCTTGTGGAAAGGAATGTCCAGCTACACGGTGATCGGTATTGCAAATACGCTGATCCATTGGCAGATTTTTTTCCTGCTCAGCGTGGCGGCTGACTTCAGCCAGGCCATCAGTAACCTCATGGCGTTCTGCGTGGCCGCCTCTTTTTCTTTCTACATGAACGCGCAATTCACCTTCGACGGCAAAACGTCGGTCGCCAACTATGCTCTATTCCTGATAACCATGGGCGCCTTGAGTCTGGGGGTGGGCCATGTTGCTGACGTCTGGCGACTGCATGGCCTGCTCACGGTCGGACTGTTTTCCGCATTGAGCCTGGTGCTGGGTTTCCTTTTCTCCAAATACGTTGTTTTCCGCGAGCGTCAGGTATGAAAATCTCGCTCATCGTGCCGGTGTTCAATGAAGAACAGGCCATCAATCTGTTTTACCAGGCCGTGCGCAACGAGCTGAAACTGGACCAGACCGAAGTCGAAATTGTTTTCATCAACGACGGCAGCACGGACCGTACAGCCGAACAGGCAGCCGCGCTCGCGCAGGTCGACGAGCAGGTCGTGCTGATCAATTTTTCCCGTAATTTTGGCAAGGAACCCGCGCTGTTCGCCGGCCTCGAACATGCCACCGGCGATGCGGTGATTCCCATGGACGTCGACCTGCAGGACCCGATCAGCGTAATCCCGTTGTTGATCGAACAGTGGTTGAAGGGGGCGGACGTGGTGCTTGCCAAGCGCCGTGATCGCAGCGCCGACAGCTACATGAAGCGCCACAGTGCATCACTTTTCTACCACCTGCTCAATCGCATTTCCTACACCCGCATCGAAGAAAATGTCGGCGATTTCCGGCTGATGGACCGCAAGGTCGTCGACGTGATTCGCGCGCTGCCGGAACATCAGCTGTTCATGAAAGGCGTGCTGTCCTGGGCCGGTTTCAACACCGTGGTGGTGGAGTACGAGCGCGCCTCGCGGGTGGCCGGCAACAGCAAATTCAACGGCTGGAAACTGTGGAACCTGGCGTTGGAGGGCGTGACCTCGTTCAGCACGGTGCCGTTGCGTCTGTGGACCTACATCGGTGGTGCCATTTCAGTCTTTGCCGTGCTGTATGCGGTGTACATGGTGCTGGACAAGATCTTCTTTGGTAACAGCGTCCCTGGGTACCCCTCGCTGATGACCGCCATTCTGTTTCTCGGCGGTGTTCAACTGATCGGCATCGGCATTCTCGGCGAGTACGTCGGCCGCATCTACATCGAGGCCAAGCATCGACCGCGTTATGTGATAAGGGACATCGTCGGCGCCAGGCAGGGGCGCGATCTTTAACATGGGCCGACTGCGTGACGCTCTCACCCGTGAGCTGGGGCGGCGCCAGGCCTGGTGGTTGTTTGTGCTGGCGACGCTGGTGTATGTGTTGCCGCTGATCCTTGCCGACTACCGCTATATCGATGACAACTGGCGCGCGTTGTCGGGCGGCATGGAATGGGCAGGGCAGGGACGGTTGTTCGCCGAGCTGATGTACAACGCCCTGACTTTGAGCCCTGGCGCGCCGAACATTTTTCCGTTGCCGCTGTTGATCGCCACGCTGGCCATGGCTTCGGCCTTGACCCGCCTGACGTTTCACTACTGGCGCGAGCCCAGGGTCTCCAACTGCCTGGTGGTGTTGCCCCTGTGGTACAACCCGTTTTTTCTGCAGAACCTGTCTTATCAATACGATGGCCCTGCGATGGCATTGAGCGTGGTGGCGGTCGTCTACGCGATCAGTTTTCACCACCCCTCGCGCATCCTGCAGTGGCTGGTGCCGGCCGGTCTGGTGGCGCTGGGTTTGGGCTTGTATCAGATTAGTTTTAATGTGTTCCTGGGCTTGTGCTGCCTGGAGGTCCTGAAGGGCGCCCATGACCAGCTGGAATGGCGCAAGTGGCGAGATCTGATCGGCTGGAGAATCGCCCAGGCGGCCCTTGGCGCGTTGATCTACGGCGTGACCGCCTACCCGTTTACCGAGGCAAATCGCACCTTGTTATTGAACCTGGACGCCGATCCCTGGCTGCAGGTGCTGATCAATATCGGCCGCGTACTGGAAAAGGTGCAGTTGCTGTTCCATGGCGGCTTTACCTGGGTGTTGGCCGGGCTGCTGTTGTGTGCAATAGCGGGCGCCGCAGGGCTGGGGCGCGAGATTTCCAGGCGTCCGGACAGCGCAGCCAAACGCCTGTCCATCGGCCTGGTATGCCTGCTGACCCTACCGCTGGTGACCTTGCTTGTGTCGGGCATGGCGCTGTTATTTCGCGACTTCAACGAAGGCGCCAGAACCTTGATGGGCTTCGCCGTGCTGCTGGTGCTGCTGTTCTACCTCGGCCACCTGGCATTGGCGCGGCTTCACCCGCGCCTGCCGCTGCTGCTGGCCTTACCGCTGCTGGCGATGCTGTCGCTGTCCTACGCCTACGGCCGGGTGCTGACCGTGCAGAAAGCCTTCGCCACCCAGGCCCTGGGCAGTCTTGCGCAAGACATCAGCGCCCATCGCGAGCTGCGCGAAGCCAAGCGTATCTACCTGTCGGTGACCTATTCCGACCACTGGCTGACCGGCGCGGCCGGTTCGTTCAGGCAGATGCCGGTGCTGCATTACCTGCTCAACATCGACTTCTACATACTGGCCGAGAACCTTCCCGGCGTCGGCATCACCAATGTGGTCGCCGAGAAGGAACGGCGCAATGCCACGCGCGTGGGATACCTGGCCTATCCAGCGCTGGTGGACAGGCCGTACTACCGGATATACCTGATTGGCGACTACGGGTTTATCGTCGTCAAGGAACCACCGCCGATCAAGACTTTGCGCTGGTGAACCCGCTGATGCCAGCCTCGCGGGGCGTCAGTCGACCTGGCTGCTCTGGCGAATGGGTAACTCGACCCGGAATGTGGTGCCCACGCCGACTTCACTGCGAACCGTGATTTCTCCGCGATGCTTCTTGATAATGCCGTAGGACAAGGACAATCCCAGGCCTGTGCCCTGGCCCACGGGTTTGGTGGTGAAAAACGGGTCGAAGATTTTCTGCAGGTCCTGCGGTGCGATGCCGGAGCCGGTGTCTTGCACTTCGATCCATACCGACTGCGCAGCATGCCCGGTGCGCAGGGTCAGGGTGCCGCGTTCCGGGCCAATCGCCTGGGAGGCATTGACGATCAGGTTCATGAATACCTGATTGATTTGTGAGGGCAGGCACTCGATGTCAGGTAGCACCTGATACTCCTTGAGCACATCGGCCTTGTACTTGAGTTCGTTGGCGACGATGTTCAGGGTCGACTCGATGCCCTGCTGCAGGTTGATCCACTGCCATTCCTGATTGGCGTCCACCCGGGAAAAATCCTTGAGGTCCCTGACTATGCGGCCAACCCGGTTGATGCCGTCCTTGGACTCCTTGATCAGCAGCGGAATGTCCTCGCGCAGGAAGTCCAGTTCAATCCGTTCGCGCAGCTGCTGCAGGCGTTCGGCCCACTCACCGGCCTGGATCAAGGTCTCTGCCTGCCCATAGGCATCGAGCATTTCCTGCAGTTGCTGGAAGTAGCCATCGAGCGTGCCGAGGTTGGATGAGATGAAGCCGATGGGATTGTTGATCTCATGGGCAACGCCGGCGGCGAGCTGCCCCAGCGACGCCAGTTTTTCCGATTGCACCAGTTGTGATTCAAGCTGTTTGCGCTCGTCGACTTCCCGCTGCACCAGATGCTCAAGATGATTCATCTGCAAGCTGGCCCGTTCTGTCATGTCCCATTTGGCCAGCAGGGTATTGGCCATTTGCTGCACTTCCACATTGTCGAACGGCTTTTTCAGAATCAGTACCCGGTCATGGGCGTGCAGGCGGTCGAGCAGTTCATCCCAGGAATAATCGGAGTAGGCGGTACACACCACCACTTGCAAGCGCGGGTCTGCCTGCCACAGTTGTTCGATGGTCTGGGCGCCGTCCCAGCCTTCGGGCATGCGCATGTCGACGAAGGCCAGGGCATAGGGTCGCTGTTGGTCCAGTGCCCACTTCAGTTTATTCAGGCCTTCCTGCCCTCCGTAGGCCGAATCCAGCTCAACCGTCACGCGGGTCGGTGCGGTCTCGCTGCCGAACAGGGTCGCTTCCATCGCATCCATCTCCTGCATCTGCACCGGGGGAGGCATGAGGATCTTGCGAAAATCCGCATGAATGGACGGAGTGTCGTCGATCAGCAGGATGCGTCGGTTGAAACCCTCGCTCATGCTGGCTCCTGTACGAGGTGCAGCGGGATCCGCAAGGTGAACAGGGCGCCTTTGCCCGGGCCGTCGCTGTGGGCGGTGAGGTTGCCGTTCATCTCGATGGCGGCGAGGGCGCAGCTATGCAGACCGAAGCCGTGACCTTCCTTGCGGGTGGTAAAACCGTGGGCAAAGATCCGCGTGATGTTTTCCTCGGCAATGCCTTCGCCGTCGTCCTTGACGCTGACTTGCAGGGTTGTGTCATCGATGATTTTCACCGCCAGGGTCATTTGCCGCGCACGATTACTCAGGCCCGACATCGCGTATTTGGCGTTGCTGATCAGGTTGATCAGAATCAGCAGCAGCCGGTGCTTGTCACCCATGACTTGCGGCAATGCGCTGTAATCCTTGACCACCGTCACCTGATGTCGGGTCAGGGCGCCCGCGTTCATGCGCAGGGCGTCTTCGAGCAATTCGCTGATGTACAACGGCTCCATGAGGCTGTTGGCGCCCGCATAGGATTGCTGGGTGGCGACGATGTCCTTGATGTGATCGACGCTCTTGCTCAACTGCGCCAGTTCCTCGCTCATGCCCTGCTGCTCCAGGGCTATGGCTTCCACCAGTTGATTGAGGTAACCGGGAAGCAGTTTGCCTTTCGGGTCCTGGGTCAGGAAGGTGCCCAGATCCCCTGGATGATCGTTAATCAGCTGCATCGCCTTGGCCAGGCCCTGGGCCTTGCTGGCGCGCAGTTTACGAGTCACCAGGTCGGCGGAAATGTTGACGCTGTTGAGTACGTTGCCGACGTTGTGCAACACGTTGGTCGCTATCTCGGCCATCCCGGCCTGGCGTGCAGTGTCGAGCAGTTCACTCTGGGTATCGCGCAGTTCACGGGTGCGTTTTTCTACCCGCAATTCGAGGTCGTCATTGGCGGCTTCCAGGGCTTGGTTGACTCGCTGGATCACCCTGAAACTGCGCATCAGGTGAATGGTCAGGTACACCAGGCACAGCACCAGCAACACTGAAAATATCAGCATGGAAAAATGGTAGCGCTGGTCGACGGCTACGGTCCTGTGCTGGTCAGTGTTGAGCAGGTCGGTAATGTCGTCCAGGCGTTCGGCCACGGGGATGGCCTCGATGTTTTCCAGCAGCCGGTTGACCAGTGGTTGTTCGCGCAGGATCAATGAAATATGGCTGCTGAGGATGTCGATCGGGCTGTGAAACTGCTCGGGCAGGCGTTCTTTGTTGACCTTCAGTTTGTTCAAGCCGAGCAGAATGTCGGCAGCCTTGCCATCAGAGGTGACCTGGGCGAATTCCAGGCTGCTGAGCAGCAAGTCATAGGTGTCAGTGGCGATGTTCTGCAACTGCAATTTGTCGCCGTCCACCAGTTCGGCCAGTTGCGCCTGGATGTCGTCCTCGGCGGTGGGCAGAAACGCCAGTGAATTACGCAACACGGCGTTGTGCGACTTGAATTGTTCGACCAGGCGGGTTTTTTCCTTGAGGGCGGCAAGGAAGGCATCATGACTGGTGCGCCAGGCGGCCGAGGCATTGCGGTCGTGGCTTGACTCCATCGAATCGAATCGTTGCCAGAGCCGGGTCATCTCGGTGAGTGGCGAAACCAATGGGTCATAATTGTGGCTGATGGCGATCCTGGCCTTGAGGATTTCGGTTTCCCACTGCGCATTCAGCTGTTTGATGCGGCCGATCAAGTCCCTGGATTCGGCGTAGGTCGTGGTCTGGTCCGCGCTGGATTTGAGGTACAGGAACAGCAGCGTCGAGGCCAGCATCAGGGCGACGATGCCCAACAGCGTCATGTTGCGTCGGTAGGACAGTGTCATAAGGCTTTACCCTCCCATTCGCCGGTCAGGGTCTTGAGAAACTTGATGATCAGGTTTTTATCTTCGGCCGAAGGAATACGGCCGAGCTGGAACTTGAACATCACGTCCACCGCCTCTTCGAGCGTCGCGGCCGAGCCGTCGTGAAAATACGGCGCGGTGATTGCGACGTTGCGCAGGCTGGGCACCTTGAACACGTTGCGGTCCTCTTCGTCCCCGGTTACCAGGTATCGCCCCAGGTCGGCCTCCACCGGGTTGCCCCGCACCTGGAAGTAATCGCCCAGGACGCCGAACTTCTGGTACATGTTCCCGCCGATGTTCACCCCCTGGTGGCAAGCGATGCAGCCGTATTCCTTGAAACGCTGATAGCCGTACTTTTCCTCGCGACTGAGTATCTGGGTATCGCCCAGCAGGTACTGGTCGAACCGCGAGTTGGCGCTGATCAGCGTGCGCTCGTAACTGGCGAGGGCGTTCTGCACGTTGTCCCTGGTCACCCCGTCGGGGTAGGCGTTGGCAAATGAAGTGCGGTAGGCCGCATCGGCGGACAGGGTCTGCACCACGTGTTGCCAGTTGCTGCCCATCTCGCTGGGGCTCTGTACGACTTCGTCGATCTGGGCTTCCAGGGAGTCTGCGCGACCGTTCCAGAACTGCCGGAAATTCAGGCTGGCGTTGAGTACGCTGGGGGTATTGACCGCCACCGGAAGACCGGTAAAGCCAATCGAAAAGGCCTTGTTGTCGGCGCCGCCCCTGGTCAGATGATGGCAGCTGGCACAGGACAGTGAACCATTGACCGACAAACGCGTTTCGTTGAACAACTGGCGCCCCAGTGCTACCCGCTGAGCGTCCTGTTGAGGCACCGCCGGCAGGGGTTTGAGCGGTTCGTCCAGCGGCGCGGCTTCGGCGCTCAGGCACACCCCGAGCACGGGTATCAGCAGCAGGTGGTGAAAGCGCAACCTCATCTGGTGTTTCCTTGGCGCTGGGCATGAGTGTCGTTGGATCGGATTCACGGGAGGTTCGACAAGGAGGGCCTCAGCGACTCCACATAGCGAACGAATACCTCGGGCTCCACCGCTTTGCTGAAGTAGTAGCCCTGGACTTCCTCACAGTGCTGGGCCTTGAGGAAGTCCAGTTGCTCAGCGGTTTCCACCCCTTCGGCAATGATGGTCAGCTTGAGGCTGCGCCCCAGGCTGATGATGGCGCTGACCAGCGCTGCGTCGTTGCTGTCGCTGCCCAAGCCGCGAATGAATGACTGGTCGATTTTCAGGACGTCGATGGGAAAGCGCCGCAAGTAACTCAGGCTGGAGTAACCGGTGCCGAAGTCGTCGATGGCCAGGCGCACCCCCAGTGCCTTGATCCGTTGCAGGGAGGTAACGGTGGACTCGATGTTTTGCATCAACACGCTTTCGGTGATCTCCAGCTCCAGAAGGGCCGGCTCCATGCCGGTTTGCGCGAGGATCTGCTCGATGCCATCGACAAAATCCCGCTGACGGAAATCAATGGCTGACATATTCACTGCCATGCAGATCGGTGGCAGCCCGGCTGCCCGCCACGCGCAGCTCTGTCGACAGGCTTCGGCCAGGACCCATTTGCTCAGCGGCACGATCAGGCCGCTGTCTTCGGCCACTGCGATGAATGCCGATGGATAGACCAGGCCGTGGCCGGGCTTGTGCCAGCGGATCAAGGCCTCGGCGCCGACCACCTGGCCACTGCGAAGGTCCAGCTTGGGTTGGTAGTGCAGGACAAATTCGTTGCGAGCCAGCGCCAGGCGGATGCCGGTCTCCATGCTTTGCTGGTACAAGGCGCGCTGGTTCATTTCTTCGATGAAAAAGCGGTAGCTGTCCGGGCCGGTCTCCTTGACGTTGCGCATTGCGGTTTCCGCTTTCTTGATCAGCGAAATCGCATCAAAACCGTCGTCTGGATAGAGGCTGATACCCAGGCTGGCGGTGACCCTCAATTCGTGGCCGGCAATGTGCTGGGGCGCCCGGATCGCGTTCAGGAGTTTCTCGGCGATGCCGGTGGTCTGCTGGGGATGGCGAATGTCGGCGAGGATCACCACGAACTCGTCCGAGCCATAGCGGAACACCGAGTCGGACGCACGCACCGCCGCCACCATGTTGCGCCCGACCAATTTGAGCATCTGGTCGCCGGCGGGATGGCCGAGCGCGTTGTTGATGCGCTTGAAGCGATCGAGCCCGAAAAACATCACCGCCAGTTGTTTGTCATGGCGCCGGGACAGGGCCAGTGACTGGTTCAAGCGGTCCCCGAGTAACGTGCTGTTGGGCAGTTCGGTGAGCACGTCGTATTGCAGCAGGTGCGAGACCTTGAGCAGTTCGTGGACCCGTGCCTCGATGGTCTGTTCCAGGCTCAAGACTTTTAATGCCGCGTCCTGGGCCATCTGCCATTTCCAGGTCATGGCGCTGGCCATCTGGCGGATTTCCAGGCTGTCGAAAGGCTTTTTCAGCACCAGCAATTGATCGCCGAATTCCAGCCGCTCGGCGATGTCTTCCCAGCTGTAGTCGGAGTAAGCCGTACACAGGGCGATCTGCAGCTGCGGGTCGGCCTTCCACAGTTGCTCGATGGTTTCCAGGCCATCCCAGCCCGGTGGCATGCGCATGTCGATGAAGGCCATCGCATAAGGTCGCCCCTCCACCAGGGCCTGCTGGACTCGCGCCAGGGCTTCCTGCCCCTGATAGGCGGAGTCGAGCTGGAATGTCAGGCGCTCCACCGGCTGCGTGCCGAACAGGGCTTCCTCGGCGTCGGCCAGGGCCAGTTCGTCGTCGATGGCGGGAGCGAGGATCTTGCGGAAATCCGCATGAATCGACGGTGCATCGTCGATGATCAGAATGCGCCGGTTGGTCCGCGCCAGCAGGGTCGTCATTGACGTGAGCCGAAGCCGGCAACGGTTTCGTGGAGTGTGCTCATAGGAGGGGTATCCTTTCCCTGATCACCTGGCCGAACGTACAGATAAAGGATCCGAGTCACCTGAGCATAGACCTCTGGCCAGTGCTTCGCGCTGGCAAAATGAAATCATTTGCCGGAAGGCGCTCAATTTCATCTAGCCTGTAGGCCAGACTCCGCTTTCAGGCGCTGTCCACCCCGCCCGGACCCGGCGATGCAGCAGTGTTATCCGAGGTGACATCATGGAAGAGCAACCCCCCACCACTTTGAGTCATAAACCCAAAGTGCTGCTGGTTGATGATGAGGAGTCGATTCTCAATAGCCTGCGCCGCCTGCTGCGCGGTCAACCCTACGACGTGCTGCTGGCAACCGGTGGTGCCCAGGCGCTGGAGATCATGGCGCTGCAGCCCATCGACCTGGTGATGAGCGATGCCCGCATGCCCAATATGGATGGCGCCACGTTCCTGGCGCATGTCCACCAGCTTTATCCCCATACCACGCGAATCATGCTTACCGGCTACGCCGATCCCGCGGCCATCATCAAGGCGATCAACGAAGGGCAGATTCATCGTTACATCAGCAAGCCCTGGCACGATGAGGAGCTGCTGCTCACCCTGCGCCAATCACTCGCCTACCAGCACTCGGAGCGCGAACGCCTGCGCCTGGTGCAGGAAACCGATCAGCAGAACGAGCAGCTGAAGCGACTCAATGCCACGCTGGAAAAGCATGTGGCCGCGCGCACTGCCGAATTGCAGCAGACGGCCGATATGCTCGACCTGGCCTACGAAGAGCTCAAGCGCAGCTACGTCACGGGTACCGAGGTGTTTTCACTGCTGGCCAATTTGCGCTTGCCGCCGGCCAAGCAGACCAATCGCCAGATCATCGAGCTGGTGCGGGTGTACTGCAACCGCCATGGGGTGGATGAAGCCACCGGTCGCGACCTGACCATGGCCGCAGCGCTCTACAACATTGGCAAGCTGAGCTGGACGGACAGCATGATGACCGCCCCGGCGGACTTGCTGCATCACAACGACCGCGAGCGTTATCGCGGTTATCCGAAACAAAGCGAGACGTTGCTGATGACCCTCGACCCGATGAAGGATGCGGCCCGCCTGATCCTTCACCATCAGGAGCATTGGGACGGCACCGGTTTTCCCGACCGGCTCAAGGGCGAGGCCATTCCCTTTGGTTCGCGGCTGCTGAAACTGGCGGTGGATTTCATCGAGTTGCAACGCGGGCTGATTCTGGAGCGGCAGATGAACAGCGATGAAGCTCTGCTCTATATCCGCAACTATGTGGGACGGCTCTATGACCCGGGGATGGTGGAAGATTTCATCCAGGTCTGCGCCGCCTGCCAGAGCGATGTCTCGCTGGCCGACCCCGCGGTCAAGGTGTTGACTACTCGCGACGTGACGGCGGGCATGATCCTGGCGCGCAACCTCAATGCTGACAATGGCATGCTGCTGCTTAACGCCGGCAAGGTGTTGAACGGGGCACTGGTGGAGAAACTCATCGCCTTTGAAGCCATGGAAGGGGCGAAGTACAGCATCTTTGTAAAGGTCCCGCAGGAGCCGCCGGCTAATGTTGCGCACGCGCAGGAGAGGGCTTAGGCGTTGTACTGATCCATTGGGAACGGACAGGCGGACCTGTATCCTTGGGTTTTTTATCCAGGGCAGGTTTTCCTTCATGACCGTTACTTCAACCCCCCGCGTCATCCACATTGCCGCGGCGCTGCTGATCGGCCCGGACGGGCGCACGCTGCTGGTACGTAAACGCGGTACCACCGCCTTCATGCAGCCCGGTGGCAAGATCGAAGCCCAGGAGCAACCGGTGCACGCGCTGGCGCGGGAGTTGGAGGAAGAGTTGGGGCTGTTGATCGATCCTGCGCACGCCGCCTACCTCGGCCAGTTCAGCGCCCCGGCCGCCAATGAGCCGGGTTTTGTCGTGCAGGCAGAGCTGTTTCAGCTGGCGATTGCGACTGACGTGTCGCCGGCGGCGGAGATCGAAGAGGTGATCTGGATCGATCCGGCCACCGATGGCGATGTCTTGCTGGCGCCATTGACACGGGACCTGATCCTGCCGTTTTATCGAGCTTCGCTCATCGCGACTGCCTGATCTTTTACGGACGAAGGATTGCCCATGATTCCACTCCACGACCTGTTGATTTTCGCCGCCGCGGCGTTGCTGATGGTGCTCACGCCCGGGCCGAACATGATCTATCTCATTTCCCGCTCCATCTGCCAGGGACGCAAGGCTGGCGTGGTTCGTCCACAACCCGGGCTGGCTGGCAGTGCAGCGGTATTTCATGGGGGGTGTGCTGGCGGCGCTGGCGGTGCGCTTGATGCTGGAGCAGCGTAAGGCAACCTGAAAAGCCCAGGGACGGCTCAGGCTGTGAGGCTTTCCACGTAATCGATGTCAGCCGAACCGTGTAGGAGCGAGCTCGCTCGCGAAAAACCTGAGTGCGCCGAGGGGTGTCAGGTTTCCCGCGTCATCGTTGGCGTCCATCGCGAGCTAGCTCGCTCCTACCGGACGGCACTGACGCCATCGAGCGTCGAGAACGAGGTGTCCTTGGCGGTCAGCAGGAAGTCGCGCATGTAAGGCGCATCCAGCATGTCCGCACGAATTCCTGCGTACAACGTCGCGAACAAGCCTTTCTCGCCAAGGCGCTTGGCCTTCACATAACCCCGTGAGCTGTATTCATGCAACGCCCAATGGGGCATGCCGCATACGCCACGACCGCTGGCCACCAGTTGCATCATCATCACCGTGAGTTCGGAGGTGCGAACCTGCGCCGGTTCGGTGTCGGCCGGCTCCAGGAAGCGGGTGAAGATGTCCAGCCGGTCGCGTTCCACCGGGTAGGTGATCAAGGTCTCGCTGATCAGGTCTTCGGGCACGATGTACGCCTTGCTCGCCAGACGATGCTGGTTGGCCACCGCAAGCATTGCCTCGTAAGTGAACAGCGGCACATAGGTGATACCCGCCAGCTCCTGCGGGTCCGAAGTCACCACGAGGTCCAGATCGCCGCGCGCCAGGGCCGGCAGCGGGGCGAAGGAAAAGCCCGAGGCCAGGTCCAGTTCGACTTCCGGCCAGGCGTCGCGGAACTGGTCGATGGTCGGCATCAGCCACTGGAAGCAACTGTGGCATTCGATAGCCATGTGCAAGCGTCCCGCCGTGCCGCCGGCCAGCCGGGCAATGTCGCGCTCGGCGCCACGCAGCAGCGGCAGTGTCGCATCAGCCAGTTGCAGCAGGCGCAAACCCGCGCTGGTGAAGCGCACAGGCTTGGTTTTGCGCACGAACAGCGGCATGCCCATGCGTTCTTCCAGCTCTTTGAACTGGTGGGACAGGGCCGACTGGGTCAGGTGCAGGCGGTCGGCCGCATCGACCAGGCTGTCAGCTTCGCGCAAGGCGTGCAGGGTTTTCAGGTGGCGGATTTCAAGCACCGGGGTGTCTCCATGAGGAAAACTTGTGATCAACACGAAAAGGTTGAGTTTGTCTCATGTTGCCCTGTCTGTCGACAATAGCGCCATGTTTCACGTCCCCTTTTGATTGAGAGCATTCCCCATGGCGTTGGCCCACACACTTGGTTTTCCCCGCATCGGCGCAGACCGCGAACTGAAAAAAGCCCTTGAATCGTATTGGAAGGGCGACCTCGACCAGGATGCGCTGCACAGCGTCGGCCGGCAGTTGCGTGCCACCCATTGGCAGCTGCAGAAAGACGCCGGCATCGATTTGCTGCCGGTAGGCGACTTCGCCTGGTATGACCAGGTGCTGACCCATTCCCTGACCTTCGGCGTGATCCCACAGCGTTTTGACGGCGCCAAAGACGAGAACGGCCTGCCGACCCTCGATACCCTGTTTGCCATGGCCCGTGGCGCCACCGCCAGCTGCTGCGGCAGTGAGCATGGCCAGGCGCAATACGCCCAGGAACTGACCAAGTGGTTCGACACCAACTACCATTACCTGGTTCCGGAGTTCAGCGCCGATCAGCAGTTCAAACTCAGCTGGGAGCAACTGTTCGACGAGGTCGACGAAGCCTTGGCGCTCGGCCACACCGTCAAGCCGGTGATCATCGGCCCGCTCACCTACCTGTGGCTGGGCAAGGCCAAGGGCGACGACTTCGACCGGCTCGATCTGCTCGAACGGCTGTTGCCGGTCTACAACGAAATCCTCAGTCGCCTTGCCACGCAAGGCGTGGAATGGGTACAGATCGACGAACCGATCCTGACCCTGGACCTGCCTCAGGCGTGGAAAAGCGCATTCGAACGCGCCTACCACATCCTCCAGTACTCACCGCTGAAAAAACTCCTGGCGACCTACTTCAGTGGTCTGCAAGACAACCTCGGCCTGGCGGTCGGCCTGCCGGTGCAAGGCCTGCACATCGACGCCGTGCGTGCGCCGGATCAACTCGGCCAGGTGCTTGATCGCCTGCCGACCTACAAGATCCTGTCCGTGGGCCTGGTGAACGGGCGCAATGTGTGGCGCTGCGAACTGGAATCGGTGCTGGCGCAATTGCAACCGGCCCAGGAACGCTTTGGCGACAACCTGTGGGTCAGCAGTTCCTGCTCGCTGCTGCACAGCCCCGTGGATCTGGATCGCGAAGACAAACTCGATCCGGAACTGAAAAGCTGGTTGGCGTTTGCCGTGCAAAAGTGTGGCGAGATCGCCGTGCTGCGTGACGCGCTTAACGATCCACAAGCGCCCAAGGTGCGAGCGGCGCTGGCTGAAAGCAATGCCATTGAGGCCAGTCGTGCCGAATCGCCGCGTATTCACAAGACTGCCGTGCAGGCTCGTGTTGCGGCGGTAAGTGCCGCTGACAGCCGGCGCCAATCACCGTTTGCCCAGCGTATTGAACAACAGCGTGCTCGCCTGCAGTTGCCAGCATTTCCCACGACCACCATTGGCTCGTTCCCGCAGACCGGTGCGATCCGCCTGGCGCGCCAGGCATTCAAGCAGGGCAAGCTGTCTGCCAACGACTATACCGATGCCATGCACAGCGAAATCCGGCACGCCGTGCAAGTCCAGGAGCGCCTGGGCCTGGATGTGCTGGTGCATGGTGAAGCCGAGCGCAACGACATGGTCGAGTACTTCGCCGAGCAGCTCGACGGTTATGCCTTCACCCGGTTCGGCTGGGTACAGAGTTACGGCTCCCGTTGTGTGAAACCGGCGATCATCTATGGCGACCTGAGCCGTCCCAAGGCCATGACGGTGGACTGGATTACCTATGCCCAAAATCAGACCGAGAAGGTGATGAAGGGCATGCTGACCGGGCCGGTGACCATGCTGATGTGGTCGTTCCCACGGGAAGATGTTTCGCGCAAAGTCCAGGCTCAACAGTTGGCCCTGGCACTGCGTGACGAAGTGGTGGACCTGGAAAAAGCCGGCATCAAGATCGTGCAAATCGATGAGGCTGCGTTCCGCGAAGGCCTGCCAATGCGTCGGGCGCAATGGCAGGAGTACCTCGACTGGGCGGTGGAAGCGTTCCGATTGACCGCCTCGGGTGTCCGTGACGAAACCCAGATCCACACCCATATGTGCTACAGCGAATTCAACGACGTGATCCAGGCCATCGCGGCCATGGATGCCGATGTAATCACCATCGAAACCTCACGTTCGGACATGGAATTGCTGGAGGCTTTCGAGGCGTTCGACTACCCGAATGATATCGGGCCGGGCGTCTACGACATCCACTCGCCGCGAGTGCCGGATACTGTCGAGATGGTCAACTTGCTGCGCAAGGCCGCCAAGCGGATTCCGGCCGAGCGCCTGTGGGTCAATCCCGATTGCGGACTGAAGACCCGTGCATGGCCGGAGACCGAAGCTGCGCTGGTGAACATGGTGGCGGCAGCGCGGCAGTTGCGCACTCGATTGGCATAGCCTGGCGGCGCATGCTCCGGGCGGCGATCCGACCATCAACGATCGCATGGTTGCGAATATGACCGCTCGGCACTCTTCATCAAACTGTCATGGAACTGTGGCAGCGCGCTTGAACAAACTTCATCAGACTCGCGCTCTACTGGGGTTCTGCGTTTCGGTGTTTTTTCATGCGTTTATTTCTTTTACTGGCCGCGTTGTTGTTCGGCCTGCCGTCGATGGCGGCTTCGCGTTGCGATGTCGATGTTCCAACTGAACGAGCCGATCTGGCACAGGTAAGCCTGGCATATCAGAGTATTGGCCGTGCTTCGGATCCGGCGCTGTTGCTGGTGATGGGACTTGGCGGCCAGTTGATTCACTGGCCGGACGAAGTGGTTGTCGCGCTGTGTCAGCAAGGCTTTCGGGTGATCCGTTATGACAACCGCGATGTCGGTCTCTCGACGTGGCGCCAGGCACCCGTCGACGCCAACCTGACCTTCGAGGTGCTGCGCTACAAACTTGGTTTGCCAGTGTCCGCGCCCTACACCCTGACCGACATGGCTGATGATGCGTTTGGGTTGATGGATGCCTTGCACGTTGAGCAGTTCCACGTGCTGGGCGCGAGCATGGGCGGAATGATTGCCCAGCACATGGCGGCGATGGCGCCGCAACGGGTCGAGAGCCTGACCCTGATCATGACCAGTTCCGGTGCCGAAGGACTGCCTGCACCGAGTGCGGCGTTGGTGCAGTTGCTTGCGCGTCGTGGTGCGCCGAATCGCGAAGCAGCGCTGGAACAACAGGCTGATCTGCTCGCGGCGCTGGGCAGCCCGACGGTGAGTGATGATCGCCAGGCGTTGCTGCAACAGGCGGCGCAATCCTATGACCGGGCGTTCAACCCCGAAGGCGTGAAACGCCAGATCATGGCCATCCTCGCGGAACCGAGTCGGGTGGCGCTGCTCAATCAACTGCGGGTGCCAACCCTGGTGGTGCACGGTACGGCTGATCCGTTGCTGCCGGTCATGCATGGCGTGCACCTGGCGGCGCATATTCACGGAAGTCAGTTGAAGCTGATTCCGGGACTGGCACATCGATTCCAGGAAGCGTTCAAGGCGCCGCTGTTGGCGGCGGTGCTGCCCTATTTGCAGGCTCACCGCGAAGACACGTCGCATTGGGCGCAGATTGACCCGTTACCGGCCCCCAATCTCCTATAACCCCCCGGTCCCTGTAGGAGCTGCCGCAGGCTCGGGCCGCGTTCGGACGATCTTTTGATCTTGATCTTGCCCAGATCGCTCTAGACCAGAATCAAAAGATCGCAGCCTCTGGCAGCGCCTACGGGTGTATCGTTGGACCTTTGCGACGCGTTCCAGTCTGCGAGGTGAGTGATGACTACCCCCCTGAAAATCGATTTTGTCAGCGATGTATCCTGCCCCTGGTGTGTCGTCGGCCTGTACGGCCTGACCCAGGCCCTTGATCTGTTGGGTGACGAGGTCCAGGCCGAGATCCGGTTCCAGCCATTCGAGCTGAACCCGAAGATGGGACCCGAAGGCCAGAACATCACCGAGCACATCACCGAGAAATACGGCTCCACGCCTGAGCAGTCGCAGAAAAATCGCGAGATGATCCGCGAGCGCGGTGCCGATGTCGGTTTTGCTTTCCGCACGGACGGCAACAGCCGCATCTACAACACCTTCGATGCCCATCGCCTGTTGTATTGGGCAGGGCTGGAAGGGTTGCAGTTCAACCTGAAGGAGGCGCTGTTCAAGGCGTATTTCAGCGATGGAGCCAACCCGTCCGATCATCAGCAACTGGCGCGGATTGCCGCGAGTGTCGGGCTGGATCAGCAGCGGGCCGAGGCGATCCTGGCGTCAGACGAATTCGCCCGGGAAGTTCGGGAAGAAGAACAGCTCTGGTTGTCCCGCGGAGTGAGTTCGGTACCGACCGTGGTCTTCAACGGTCAGTATGCGATCAGCGGCGGACAACCTGTGGAGACGTTCGTGGGTGCAATTCGGCAGATCATGAGTGAAGCCAAGGGCGGCACGGTGAATCAATAGCTCAGGTTTGAAAGCGCACCCACACGCCGACCAACACGGTGGCCGCAATCAGCCAGGCCACCGCTGCCACCGCCAGTGAGGCTTCCAGCCGCATCTTGTCGACCATCACGTACAACGTGGCCAGGTAGATGAAGTACGGGATGATCGACCACATGCCAAACACGATGGTGGTCTTCAGATCATCCAGCGACCGGCCTTTGCCGACGATGTAATGCGCGATCAGGGCAAAGGTCGGGAACAGGGGTACCAGCCCGGCGATGTAATAGTTTTTGGTCCTGGCCAGCGCGGCGAGGATCAGCACCACCGCCGCGCCCAGGCTCGCCTTTAGAATCAGGTCCATCAGTGGCTCAACCCGTATTTTTTCACTTTGTCGAACAGCGTGGTCTTGGCCATTCCAAGTTCCTGGCTCGCCTGGGTCAGATTGCCGCCGCTGCGCTGCAACGCATCCACCAGCAAATTGCGCTCGAAGGCTTCGACCGCTTCGGCGAACGCCAGGCCCTGATTGCTGCCGCTGGCGCCGGATTTCTTGAAGGCCGGCAGGCCGAGGGCGAAGCGCTCGGCGACGTTGCGCAATTCGCGCACATTCCCCGGCCAGTCATGGCTCATCAGGTTCGACAGGGTCTGGTTGTCCAGGTCAGGCACCGCGCGGTCGAAGCGCAGGGAGGACTGCTGCAGGAAATGCTCGAACAGTTGCAGGATATCCTCGCGGCGTTCTCGCAGCGGTGGCAGTTCCAGTGTGACCACATTGAGTCGGTAATACAGGTCGCTGCGGAACTCACCCGCTTTGCTCGATTCGTCCAGGTCGGATTTGGTCGCGGCGATCACCCGGCAGTCCACCGCCACGCTCTGGTTCGAACCGAGGCGCTCCAGGGTCCGTTCCTGCAGAACCCGCAGCAGTTTGATTTGCAGCGGTAACGGCATGCTTTCCACTTCATCGAGGAATAGCGTGCCGCCGTCGGCGTGTTCGATCTTGCCGATGCGCCGTTTGCCCGCGCCGGTAAAGGCATTGGCTTCGTGACCGAAGATCTCGCTTTCGAACAGATTCTCCGGCAGGCCGCCGCAGTTCAACGCGACGAACTGCCTGGCATGGCGCCGGCTGAAATCGTGCAGGCAACGCGCGACCAGCTCCTTGCCGGTGCCGGTCTCGCCTTCGATCAGTACGTTGGCCGAGGTGTCGGCGACGTTGGCGATCAACTCCCGCAGATTCTGCATGGCCGGTGAGCGGCCGATGATCCGGCCTTCCAGCGAGTCGCGCTCGGCCAATTGCCGGCGTAGCGAGGAGACTTCCCGCGCCAGGCTACGTTGCTCCAGCGCGCGACGGGCGACGTCGACCAGGCGTTCCGGGGAGAACGGCTTCTCCATGAAGTCATAGGCGCCTTTTTGCATGGCGCCGACCGCCATGGAAATGTCGCCATGCCCGGTAATCAACACCACGGGCAGGCTGCGGTCACGTTCCTTGAGCCGGGTCAGCAGTTCCAGGCCGTCGATGCCAGGCAGGCGGATATCGCTGATGACAATCCCGGCAAAGTTTTCGCCGACCCGCTCCAGTGCTTCCTCGGCGCTGCCCACGCCTTCGCAGGGAATGTCTTCCAGGGTCAGCGCCTGCTGGCAGCCCAGCAGCACATGAGGGTCGTCTTCGACGATCAGCACACTCAGTTCGTGGTTCATAGGGGCTCGGCGTGAAGGGGGCTTACCAACGGTAAACTGAGAACGAAGGAGGTTCCACCATTGGCCGGGTGCTCGACACCCAGGTGCCCGCCAGTGGCGGCGGCCAGGCTGGCGGACAGGGTCAGGCCGAGGCCCAGGCCCTGTTCGCCGGGTTTGGTGGTGAAGAAGGGTTCGAACAGATGTTTGCGCGCCTCGGCGTCGATGCCATGGCCATTGTCACGCACCCGCAGGCGATATTTGCCATCGTGGGGTTCACCCTCCAGCCACAGTTGCGGCAGGGGCTGGGCCTGCATGGCATCCAGGGCATTACCGATCAGGTTGACCAGAATCTGCTCAAGGCGAGTCTGGTCGATCTGCACCTGGACATCGGCGAATTCGCGGTGCAGCTGCAAGTGCGCGCTTTCCAGACGGGCACCGAGCAGTTGCAGCGCAGCCTCTACCGCCTTGCCGAGGCTGGCCTGGCCCTTGTCGTCACCACGACGGGCGAAGGAACGCAGGCTGGCGGTGATCCGGCCCATGCGATCGATCAGCTCGTTGATGGTCTTGAGGTTGGTACTGGCGACGTCGAGCTGACCGCGTTCCAGAAAACGCACGGTGTTGCCGGACAAGGTCCGCAGGGCGGCGAGCGGCTGGTTCAGTTCGTGAGCAATGCTGGTGGACATCTGGCCAATCGCCGCCAGTTTGCCTGCCTGTACCAGTTCATCCTGGGCCCTGCGCAACGTCTCTTCAGCCTGGCGCCGTTCGCGGATCTGGCCCTTGAGTCGTTCATTGCTGGCGCGCAGGTCACTTGTGCGTTCGGTAATCCGACGCTCGAGTTGATTGTTCGCTTCCTGCAGGGCTTCCCGGGCGGCAAGGCGGGTAGCGATAACCTTGCGCCGTTCGTTCCAGGCGATCAGCAGGAACGCCACGAGGGCGAACGCGACAGCCACCAGGATCCCCTGGTTGATCGCTTCACGGCGCAAGTCCTGCAGGGGCGTGAGCAGGGTGAAATTCCACGGTGTGTCGCTCAAGGGGCGGGTCTGCGACAGGTAGCTGATGTCCTCCTGGGCGGACTCCACCTCGCTGTTGGCGGGGAAGGTCAGTTTCTCCTCACCCTCGGCCAGTTTTTCCCGCGCCAGGGGTTGCAGCTCATTCAACGGGAACCAGTAATACTGCAGGCTGCGGGCGAGTTTCTCCTTGGTTTCGTCGCTCAACGGGATGACCGACTTGAGCCGTCGTGCCGGGTCGCTGGACAGAATGATGATGCCGTTTTCATCACTGACGAAGGCTTCCAGGCGAGCACGCTGCCAGCGTTCTTCCATGGCTTCCAGCCTCACCTTGACCACCGCGACGCCGATGATCTTGCCCTGTTCCTCAAGGCCGTGGGCCAGGTAATAACCCGGTTCGCCGTTGGTGCTGCCAATTCCGTAGAAGCGCCCCGGCTGACCGCGCACGGCGTTCTGGAAATAGGCGCGAAAGGACAGGTCTTCGCCCAGGTAACTGTCGACATCGCGCCAGTTGCTGGTGGCCATGACGCGGCCGGTGGTGTCCATGACATAGATGGCCCGGCTGCGGCTGCGCCGATTCAGGCCTTCGAGGTATTCATTGACCGTCTGCCGGTGTTCCGGCGATGGATCGTCGAGCAGCTTTGACACGCTGGATTCAAGTTCCAGCAGGCTGGGCAGGTAGGTGTATTTGCTGATTTCGCTTTCGACGGCGCGGGCATGCAGTTCCAGCTGGCGCTGGCCGTTTTCGCTGAGGCTGCGGATGCCGAAATGTTCACTGACCCAGAAGCCGACGTAACCCAATCCAATCATCAGGGCGATGACCAGCGGCGGCAGGAACAGATGGCGAATCAGACGGGGTTTCACGGCGAGTGATGGCGGCGCGGCGCGATAGAGAGTGGGGTCGCATTTCATCACAGATGCCTTGGGTCAACCACAACAACAGGTCATCCGGCATCCCGTGTAGGAGCTGCCGAAGGCTGCGATCAATCACCAAATCAAGATCAAAGATCGCAGCCTGCGGCAGCTCCTACAGGGGGAGACCGTTGGCTTTTAGTGCTGCAGAATCTTGTTGAGGAAATGCTGCGTACGCTCGGCGCGGTGGCTGATGTCGCCGAAGAATTCCTCTTTCTTGCAGTCTTCGATGATCTTGCCTGCGTCCATGAAAATCACGCGGTCGGCCACTTTGCGGGCAAAGCCCATTTCGTGGGTCACGCACATCATGGTCATGCCTTCGTGGGCCAGTTGCACCATCACGTCGAGCACTTCGTTGACCATCTCCGGGTCGAGCGCCGAGGTCGGTTCGTCGAACAGCATGACGATAGGGTCCATCGCCAGTGCGCGGGCAATCGCCACGCGCTGCTGCTGGCCACCGGAAAGCTGGCCCGGATGCTTGTGCGCATGGGCAGACAACCCGACCCGCTCAAGCAACTGCAGGCCCTTTTTCGTAGCTTCTTCCTTGCTGCGGCCGAGCACCTTGATCTGCGCGATGGTCAGGTTTTCGGTGATGGTCAGGTGTGGGAACAGTTCGAAGTGCTGGAACACCATGCCGACGCGCGAGCGCAGTTTTGGCAGGTTGGTCTTGGGGTCGGCGATGGATGTGCCATCGACTACCACGTCACCTTTCTGGAAGGGTTCCAGGGCGTTCACGCACTTGATCAGGGTGGATTTGCCGGAACCGGAAGGCCCGCACACCACGATCACTTCGCCTTTCTTGACCTCGGTGCTGCAGTCAGTCAGTACCTGGAAGTCGCCATACCACTTGTTGACATTCTTGATAGAGATCATACGGCAAACCTTTTTTGCAGACGCTTGACCAGCAGCGAGGCGGCAAAGCTGATTGTGAAGTACACGAGACCTGCGAAGATCAGGAACTCATTGGAGCGGCCGATGATGTCGCCACTGGCGCGCGAAGCATTGAGGAAGTCCACCAGGCCGACGGCGTAGACCAGCGAGGTGTCCTGAAACAGAATGATGCTCTGTTGCAGCAGCAGCGGGGTCATCTTGCGGAACGCCTGGGGCAGGATGATCAACCGCATCATCTGGCTGTACGTCATGCCCAGGGCCTGGGCCGCGCCCATTTGTCCCTTGGGAATCGACTGCACGCCGGCCCGGACGATTTCGCAGAAGTACGCCGCTTCAAACATCATGAACGCCACGATGCACGAGGCGAACGCGCCGATCGGCGTGTCTTCGCCGGTGATCCAGCGCAGCACGAACGGCACCGCCAGGTAGAACCAGGTGATGACCAGCAGCAGCGGGATCGAACGGAAGTAATTGACGTAGGCACCGGCAATGTTCGACAGCACTTTGCTGTGGGACAGGCGCATCAACGCAAGGATGGTGCCCAGGATGATCCCGCCGACGACGCCCAGCGCCATCAGTTGCAGGGTCATGACCATGCCGTTCCACAAGCCCGGCAGGGACGGGATGATGCCCGAGAAGTCGAATTCCATCATTTACCCCCTACGGAGATCAGGCCCGGCACGGCAACTTTCTTCTCGACCAGGCGCATCAGCAGCATCAGGCTCATGTTCAAGGTGAAGTAGATCAGTGTCGCCAGGGTGAAGGCTTCGAACAGGTTGGCGGAGAACTCGGCGGTCTGCTTGGTCTGTGCGAGCAACTCCATCAGGCCGATCAGCGAGGCGACGGACGTGTTCTTGAAGACGTTGAGAAATTCCGAGGTAAGCGGCGGAATGATGATCCGGTAAGCCTGGGGCAGCAGCACGTTCCAGTAGATCTGCGACAGCTTGAAGCCCATTGCGCGAGCAGCGGCTTCCTGGCCACGGGGCAATGCCTGGATGCCGGTACGCACCTGTTCGCAAACGCGAGCGGTAGTGAACAGGCCAAGGCACACCACGACGCTGAGGAAGGCCGAAGTGGTCGGGTTGAGGTCCTGCTTGTACCAGTCCTGCAGATTCTGCGGCAGCAGGTCGGGCACCAGGAAGTACCAGATGAACAGCTGCACCAGCAGTGGCACGTTACGGAAGAGTTCGACGTAGCAGGTCGCGATGCCCGATACGAAGCGGTTCGGTACGGTGCGCATGACACCCAGGATCGAGCCCAGTGTCAGGGCAATGATCCATGCCACGATGGCGATGGCGATGGTCCAGCCCAGACCGGTGAGGTACCAGTCGAGATAGATCTCGCTGCCCACGCCGGTGGACTTGAAGAACACGCTCCAGTCCCAGTTGTAATTCATTCGGGTCTCCCCTCGGATCGATATACAAGTGCCCGCTTGGGGAAGCTCCGTTCCCGCCCCGACCATGATAGTCAGGCACACACGAGCGGCTCGACAGCCACCGGTTCGAGTGTTTCCAGAAAATGCCAGCAGGGAGTGACAACCCCCTGAAGGGATTTCGGTCCCGTCAGGAGGTAAGGTTAGTCAGAAATCAGGATTTCTTGTCGTCAGCCGCTTTATCGGTCGGATTGGCGATCAGGGCCTTGAGCTCGTCGCTCATCGGGAAGTTCAGGTTCAGGCCTTTTGGCGGGATTGGCGCCATGAACCATTTTTCGTAGATCTTGTTGATCTCGCCCGACTTGTAGGTGGCCACGATGGCAGCGTCTACAGCCTTCTTGAACGGCTCGTCGCCCTTGCGGACCATGCAGCCGTAGATTTCGTAGGACTGTGGATCACCGGTCACTGCCCAATCAGTGGCCTTCTTGGCTTTGGCGGCTTCACCGGCCAGCAGTGCGTCGTCCATCATGAACGCAACGGCGCGGCCCGATTCCAGCATCTGGAAGGACTCGCCGTGGTCTTTGGCGGAAATGACGTTCATGCCCATTTGCTTGTCGGCGTTCATCGACTTGAGCAGGCGCTCGGACGTGGTGCCCGCAGTGGTCACGACGTTCTTGCCCTTGAGGTCGTCGAAGTTCTTGTACGTGGAGTCTTTCTTGGAGAGAAGACGAGTACCGATTTCGAAGATGCCGACGGAGAAGTCCACTTGCTGCTGGCGTTCAACGTTGTTGGTGGTTGAACCGCACTCAAGATCCACGGTGCCGTTCTGCACCAGCGGGATACGGGTTTGCGAGGTGACCAGGTTGTATTTGACCTTCAGGTCCGGGAGGTCCAGGTCTTTTTTCAGCGCTTCGACCACTTTCAGCTGAATGTCGTGGGAGTAGCCGACCGGTTTACCGGAAGCGTCCGCGATGTAGGAAAACGGAATGGAAGCGTCACGATGCCCGAGGGTGATGGTGCCGGACTCTTTGATCTTCTTCAGTGTGCCGGTGAGTTCGGCGGCGAAAACTGGAGTGCTAATCAGAGCGGCAGCAATGGCTGCGCCCAGGAGGTGGGGAACGATACGCATCAAATTTTCCTCGACATTGTTTTTTTTATGGAGCCAGTTCATCGGCCCTTTTTGTGCTTCGAATGCCTGGTGCGCCTGATGGATCGGCACAATAGGTATTCGTCCAAGAGTGTAGAGCATGACTCGTGCCAGACCTGGGGCTGTAGATCAAAGTGTTGATTTATAAGGGGATTAATTATTTGTTGCGGGTTTTAGAGAGTGCAATGATCCGGTTAACCGAATAGATCGACAGGTAGCGTTCGGAAAACCGAATGCGATGCAGGGATTAGCCGCGCGAGCAACTGTCATCTCCCTGCCACATCAACGTCGAATGTGCAGACGCCATCGCGGGCAAGCCCGGCTCCCACAGTGATCTGCGCCGAACACAAATGCTGCGTCCACCACCAACACCCTGTGGGAGCGGGCGCCTGCAAGTAACCTGGAGTGCAGCGCAGAATGCAAAAACCCCTGGATCTCACAATCCAGGGGCTTTGCGTACCGCCAGCTATCGATCAGGCCGCTTCAATCTTGCTGCGGTTCTGCTCGACCTTGCTCAGGTAATCCGCCAGCTTCTGTTGCTCTGCCGGGGTGGTGAACAGCCCCAGTTTGCTGCGGCGCCACAGGATATCGTGGGCGGTGGTGGCCCATTCTTCGCTGCACAGGTAATCCACTTCGCGGGTATAGAGACCGCCGCCGATGTGTTCGCCCAAGTCGTTCAGGTCGCGCACGCCTTCGAGCATGCGCCAGGTGCGGCTGCCATAGGTGGTGGCCCAGCGGCGGGCGATTTCGGCGGGCACCCAGTCGAACTTGTCACGGATCAAGGCGCTTAGCGCCTGCGGGGTGCTCATGTCCTCGCCACCGGGCAGGGTCGCGTGGGCGGTCCAGCTTGGCTTGATGTGGGTGAAATACGGGGTCAATTGCGCCAGGGCCGACTCGGCCAGCTTGCGATAGGTCGTCAGCTTGCCACCGAATACCGAGAGCAATGGCGCTTCTTCGCCGCTACCAGACAGCGCCAGGGTGTAATCCCGGGTCACGGCCGACGGGTTATCGGATTCGTCATTGCACAGAGGACGCACTCCCGAATAGCTGTGCAGAATGTCTTCGCGGCTGACCTGCTTCTTGAAGTGCGCATTCACCACTTTGAGCAGGTAATCGGTCTCGCCTTCGGTAATCGCAACTGCCGCCGGGTCGCCGGTGTACTCGCGGTCGGTGGTGCCGATCAAAGTGAAGTGATTCAGGTAGGGAATGGTGAACACGATGCGCTGGTCTTCGTTTTGCAGAATGTGCGCGTGTTCGCCTTCGTACAGCTTCGGCACGATCAGGTGACTGCCCTGGATCAAGCGGATGCCGTAGGGCGATTCCATCTTCAAATCGTCACGAATGAATTTCGCCACCCATGGCCCGGCAGCATTCACCAGGGCCTTGGCGCGGATCGAAAACAGGCTGCCGTCGGCGCGTTCCAGGTGCAGATGCCACAGGCCCTTGGTGCGACGGGCGCTGACGCAGCGGGTTTGGGTGTGAACGTGGGCGCCTTTCTCGCGGGCGGCCATGGCGTTGAGTACCACCAGGCGTGCGTCGTCTACCCAACAATCGGAATATTCGAAGCCTTTGGTGATTTCGCTCTTCAGCGGGCTGTCTGGACCGAACTTGAGGCTTTTTGAACCTGCCAGCTTTTCCCGTTTGCCGAGGTTGTCATAAAGGAACAGGCCGGCACGGATCATCCACGCCGGACGCAGGTGCGGGCGGTGGGGCAGCACAAAACGCATCTGCTTGACGATGTGTGGCGCCTTGGCCAGCAGCACTTCACGTTCGGCGAGAGCTTCACGCACCAGGCGGAATTCGTAATGTTCGAGATAGCGCAGGCCACCGTGGATCAGCTTGCTGCTGGCCGAGGAGGTGTGGCTGGCCAGGTCGTCCTTTTCGCAAAGGAACACAGAAAGGCCGCGACCGGCCGCATCCGCTGCGATCCCCACGCCATTGATCCCGCCACCGATGACGGCAACATCGTAGACCTCGGAGAGTGGGGGGGTAGGCAAGGTAGAAGTGGGCATCGGCTGGCCTCTGGTTTTTGGTTATCTATATTTGAATTCGAACATTAATGTTCATTTGTGAAAATGGTAGCCCATAAATACGCGCACAGCCAGTCAACTTCGATTGAAAATACTGATCGAAGGGCGGGGAAAGGAAAATTTTCGAACATTTAAAGCAAAAGATCGCAGCCTCCTGCAGCTCCTACAGGGGTGAGTGAACCTGTAGGAGCTGCAGAAGGCTGCGATCTTTTGAGGCAGAAAGCCTTAAACGACTTCCAACCGAATCTTGTGCTGACTCAACAACTGCGCCAACGCCGGCACGGGTGGCTGATCAGTCACCAGGCAATCGATCAGGCTGATCGGCCCCAGGCGAATCATGGCATTACGCCCGAACTTGCTGGAGTCCGCCGCGAGTATCACCTGCCGGGCATTGGCAATGATCGCCTGGGAAACCCGCACTTCCTGATAGTCAAAATCCAGCAGGCTGCCATCTTCATCAATGCCACTGATCCCGACCAGGGCAAAGTCGACCTTGAACTGGTTGATGAAGTCGACACTGGCCTGGCCCACCACGCCGCCGTCTCGGCGCACATTGCCGCCGGTCAGCAGCACGTCGAAGTCATCCTTGGCGCTGAGCATCGAGGCCACGTGCAGGTTGTTGGTGATGATCTTCAGGTGGCTGTGGTTGAGCAGGGCGCGGGCAATCGACTCGGTGGTGGTACCGATGTTGATGAACAGCGAGGCGTGATCAGGGATTTGTGCGGCAATCGCTTCGCCAATCCGCTGTTTTTCATCGCGCATCTGGTCGGCGCGCATGGCGTAGGCGGTGTTTTCGACGCTGGAATCATAGGCTGCACCACCGTGGTAGCGGCGCAATAAATTGGCTTCCGCGAGCTGATTGATGTCGCGGCGGATAGTCTGCGGTGTGACGACGAACAGCGTAGCCATTTCCTCGATACTCACGTAGCCGCGTTCGCGGACCAGTTCGAGGATTTGCTGCTGACGGGGAGGCAGATTCATGGGGCTTCCTTTGGGCTGCCGGGCAAAATTTGCCCATGATGCCGCAGGAATCTGCTCCCGACCAGTTACATGCCGATACGGAGTGCCTTGGCTGGCTTATTCATCGCCTTCGTGGGGTTCCCAGTCGCGGGTGCGGCTCACGGCTTTTTTCCATCCGGCGTAGAGTTTTTCCTTGGCGGTTTCGTCCAGGGTCGGTTCGAATTCACGCTCGATCACCGCCTTGCCGCGCAGCTCATCGAGGCTGCCCCAGAAGCCGCAGGCAAGGCCCGCCAGGTACGCAGCGCCGAGTGCCGTGGTTTCGCGCATTTGCGGACGCTCGACCTGGGTGCCGAGGATGTCGGCCTGGAACTGCATCAGGAAATTGTTCGCTACCGCGCCGCCGTCCACGCGCAGGGCCTTGAGGCGTTCGCCGGAGTCCTGTTGCATGGCGTCCAGGACATCGCGGGTCTGGTAGGCAATCGACTCCAGCGCGGCACGGATGATGTGATCCACGCGCACGCCGCGGGTCAGGCCGAACAGTGCGCCACGGGCATACGGGTCCCAGTACGGCGCGCCGAGGCCGGTGAAGGCCGGCACCAGGTACACGCCATTGCTGTCTTTGACCTTGTTGGCGAAATACTCGGTGTCGTGGGCGTCATTGATGATTTTCAGTTCGTCACGCAGCCATTGAACGGTCGAGCCGCCGTTGAACACGGCGCCTTCCAGGGCGTAAGCGACTTCACCGCGCGGGCCACAGGCGATGGTGGTGAGCATGCCGTGTTGGGATTTCACTGCCTTGTCGCCGGTGTTCATCAGCAGGAAGCAGCCGGTGCCGTAAGTGTTTTTAGCCTGGCCAGGTTCCACGCACATCTGGCCGAACAGCGCGGCCTGCTGGTCGCCTGCGATGCCCCCGATGGCGATGCCGCTCTTGGTGTGGCCGTAGATTTCCGAGGAGGACTTAACTTGCGGCAGCATCTCGCGCGGAATATCCAGCACCTCCAGCATTTTCGCATCCCACTCCAGGGTGTGGATGTTGAACAGCATGGTGCGCGAGGCATTGGTGTAGTCGGTGACGTGCACTTTGCCGCCGGTAAATTTCCAGATCAGCCAGCTGTCGACGGTACCGAACAGCAATTCGCCGTTGCGCGCACGCTCGCGGCTGCCTTCGACGTTGTCGAGGATCCACTTGAGCTTGGTTCCGGAGAAGTAGGGGTCGGTGACCAGGCCGGTGGTGTCGCTGATGTATTGCTCGTGGCCGTCGCGCTTGAGCTGCTGGCAGATCTCGGTGCTGCGCCGGCATTGCCAGACGATCGCGTTGTAGATCGGCCGGCCGGTGGTCTTGTCCCAGACCACGGTGGTTTCGCGCTGGTTGGTAATACCAATGGCGGCCACCTGGTCGTGGTGCAGGCCGGCTTGCGCCAGGGCTTCGACCATCACGGCGCTCTGGGTGGCGAAGATTTCCATCGGGTCATGCTCGACCCAACCGGCTTGCGGGTAATGCTGCACGAATTCGCGCTGGGCGGTGCACACCACGTTTGCATCACGGTCGAAAATGATCGCGCGCGAGCTGGTCGTGCCCTGATCAAGGGCAATGATGTAGTTCTTATTCTGAATGTCGGTCATGTCGATTGCCTTGGGACGAATAAAAGGGAGTGGAGTCAGGCGCGGGACCAGATTGGCAGGATCACGCGCCTACGGTATCAAGAAGTGCGCGGTTTGCCGTCAATGGCCGGTACTGCATCCGTGGTCTCGGGCGCGGCGCTGGGCAGATGACGGGCAATCAGCCCGCGATAGGCGGCAGCGCCGAGGCAGGCACCGACAATCGGTGCAAAAATCGGAATGAGGAAGTAGGGGATATCACGGCCTCCGGTCAGGGAAATTTCACCCCAGCCGGTGAAAAAAGTCATCAGTTTCGGACCGAAGTCCCGGGCCGGGTTCATCGCAAAACCGGTCAGCGGGCCCATCGAGCTGCCGATTACCGCGATCAGCAAGCCGATCAGCAGCGGGGCCAATGGGCCCTTGGGCAAGCCGTTGTTGTCGTCGGTGAGGGACATGATGACGCCCATCAGGATGGCAGTGATGATGACTTCAACCAGAAACGCCTGGGCCGTGGACAGGGCCGGATGCGGGAAGGTCGAGAACACCGAGGCCAGTTCCAGGCTTGCCTGGGTGCCGCGAACCATTTGGTGGGTTTGTTCGTAATCGAAGAACAGGTTGCTGTAGAGCGTGTAAACCAACAAGGCGCCACAGAAGGCACCGGCGACCTGGGCGAGGATGTAAAAGGGCAGTTTGCGCTTTTCGAAGTCAGTAAAGATGCACAGCGCGATGCTGACGGCGGGGTTGAGGTGAGCCCCGGAAACGCCGGCGGTCATATAGATCGCCATGCTCACGCCGACACCCCAGATGATGCTGATTTCCCACAAGCCGAAGCTGGCACCCGCGACCTTGAGCGCAGCCACACAACCGGTGCCGAAAAAGATAAGCAGGGCAGTGCCCAGGAACTCGGCCATGCACTGGCTCGAGAGCGGCGGTTGTTGTAAAGCAGTTGTCATTGAAAACCTCGTTGTTGTTTTTGTCTGCGTGCAGCGTAGGACCATTCGTACAGCATTCGTATTCGAAAAAATATAGACAAGAAACACTGCTGTCAAAGGTCGAAAGTGAACCATCAGTCACATTTCAACTATTAGTCATGTGAATGATCCTATTGTTCACCCGGCAGGAGGAATGCGGACGAGTGGTAAACCGCTGCTGCGCGCCGATGAAACAGTGGCGCTATAGAGCCTTTTAGGGGGCAATGACCTAGAATCCGCCAGTGGATTTTTCCACCGCCGCCCAGTCTGGAGCTGACATGACCCCCGCATTGGATTTGTTGAAAAAAGTTCGAGCCGAACATCGAGTGCACAGTTACGAACATGATCCCAAGGCCGCTTCTTATGGTTTGGAGGCCGCAGAGAAGCTCGGCCTTGATCCGGCACAGGTGTTCAAGACATTGCTGGTGGCCAGTGAGAAAGGCGAACTGTTGGTGGCGGTGGTGCCGGTCGTCGGAAGTCTCGACTTGAAGGGCTTGGCGCACGCTGCGGGGGTGAAGAAGGTCGAGATGGCAGATCCTGCGGCAGCGCAGCGCTCGACCGGGTATTTGCTGGGGGGGATCAGCCCGCTGGGGCAGAAGAAGCGCTTGCGCACTTTTATCGATAATTCAGCTCAGGTGTTTGACAGCATCTTTGTCAGTGCGGGGCGCAGGGGGCTGGAAGTGGAGCTGGCTCCTGCGGTGCTGGCCGAGCATACCCAGGCGAAGTTTGCGGATATCGGGCGTGCCTGACACCGCAACACCGCTCCTGTAGGAGCGAGCTTGCTCGCGAAAGACTGCAGTGCGCCGCTGGGTATCAGGATCTTCGCGTAATCGTTAACGTCCATCGCGAGCAGGCTCGCTCCCACAGGGGAACGAGCCGGTTCAACTGCGCTTGGCTCAGCTGGCTGTGCTGTACCGTCGAACGCCGGTCTCGGTTGCCGGAATCTGCGCCGCCGTGCTGCCGGAGGCCTGGAACAACACCAGGTGTTCGGCCGCGACACGAATGCCCACTTCAGCACCGACCAGATGATCGGCGTGGCTCGGGAAAATCGACTCCAGCTGTGCACCCGTCGGCAATTGCAGGCGATACAAGGTCGAAGCCCCCTGGAACGACTTGCCGACGATCCGCGCTCTCAAGCCGCTGTCCGGTGCATAAACGATATCGTCGGGACGCAATAGCACGTCCACGGCGCCGCCGACCGGCCAGGTATACGCCCGATTACCGCGCAACTCGCCCAGTTCGGTCTGCACCGACTCGGGACTGTCCAGCCTGCCGCGAATGAAATAGCCCTGGCCGATGAAGCTTGCGACATAAGGTGTCAGCGGTTCGTGGTACAGGTTGTAGGGCGTGTCCCACTGCTCCAGGCGCCCCTCCTTGAATACCCCTACATGATCGCTGACAGCGAAGGCTTCTTCCTGGTCGTGGGTCACCAGAATCGCGCTGGTGCCACGGGCCTTGAGGATGTCGCGCACCTCATGGCTGAGCTTGCGTCGCAACTCGCCATCAAGGTTGGAAAACGGTTCGTCGAGCAGCAGCAATTGCGGCTCCGGCGCGAGGGCGCGGGCCAGGGCGACACGCTGCTGCTGGCCACCGGAAAGCTCGTGCGCAAAGCGTTTGCCGAGGCCTTTGAGGTTGACCAGTTCCAGCAACTCTTCGGTCACACGATCTTTTTGCGGGTGCTTGCGAATGCCGAAAGCGATGTTTTCGGCGACGCTCAGATGCGGAAACAGCGCGTAATCCTGGAACACCATGCCGATCCGGCGTTTCTCCGGCGCGAGGGTGAATCCAGCGCTGGAGATCGTCTCGCCCGCCAGGGTAATTTCCCCTTCGTGCACCGGTTCGAAGCCGGCAATGGCGCGCAGGGTGGTGGTCTTGCCGCAGCCCGAAGAGCCCAGCAGGCAACCGATATCACCGGCATTCAAATGCAGGTTGAGGTTCTGCACGACTCGCTGGTCTTGATAGCCGCAGGCGAGGTTGCGCAGGTTTAGCAATAATGGCTGGCTCATGCGTGGTGGTACGCCGGTTCGACGAGAAATTCGAGCAGGGCCTTCTGTGCGTGAAGACGGTTTTCGGCCTGATCCCAGGCGACCGAGCGCTTGTCATCGAGCAGGTCGAGGCTGATTTCCTCGCCACGGTGGGCAGGCAGACAGTGCATGAACAGCACGTCCGGAGCGGCCAGGTCGAGCAGCGCACGGTTGACCTGGAAGGGAGCAAACAGCTTGAGACGCTTGGCGGTTTCTTCTTCCTGGCCCATGGAGGTCCAGACGTCGGTGCTCACCAGGTGCGCACCGTGTACGGCGTCTTTCGGGTCGCGGACGATGGTCACACGATCGCCGGCCTTGGCCACGAATTCCGGATTGGGCTCATAGCCTACCGGGCAGGCAATGCGCAACTGGAAGTCGAACTGGATCGCCGCTTCTATATAGCTGTTGCACATATTGTTGCCGTCGCCGATCCAGGCCACGGTCTTGCCCTGGATCGAGCCCCGGTGTTCGAGGAAGGTTTGCATGTCGGCCAGCAACTGGCACGGGTGCAGGTCATCGGACAGGCCATTGATGACCGGCACGCGGGAGTTGGCGGCGAATTCGGTCAGGGTGCTGTGGGCGAAGGTGCGGATCATCACCGCGTCAAGCATGCTCGACATAACGATCGCGCAGTCACTGATCGGCTCGCCGCGACCCAGTTGGGTGTCGCGCGGCGACAGGAAGATCGCCTGGCCACCCAGCTGGATCATGCCGGCTTCGAACGAGATACGGGTGCGCGTCGAGGACTTCTCGAAGATCATCCCGAGTACGCGGTTTTTCAGAGGCTCGAACAGTACGCCGCGGTTACGCAGGTCCTTGAGCTCAACGCCTCGACGGATCACGCTGACCAGCTCTTCGGGCGTGCAATCCATCAGGGAGAGAAAGTGCCTTGCGCTCATCATTGACTACCTTTTTGCAACAGACCGCAGATACTCAAAGCCTTGTTTAACTGAAAAACGGGCGAGACCTGCGGCGTAAGCCGCACGGGGCGACGAAATAGGGGAAGGCGCGATATTATAATTAAATGTCGCGTCTTACCAATAGGGCTACGGTTTTTAGGGGGTTCGGAGGGGCTACGGGATTACCGCAGTAGCGCTTTTGAAGCCTGTTTCCTGACAGCAGCGCACCATTTGTACACTGCGGCCCCGGGGCTTTGCAATCAAACCGGGCAGGCAGAGTCGATTTCTGACCTTTCGTCCAGCCACGGCAACGCGCCTGTTTCTGGTCTGAAAGTTTTGCTAATACAAAGTGCTGGGTTATAACTAACGCACGAACGACGCAGGAAGCCCTTCGGAATGGAATCGAAAGAACAGCAACTCATGGAACTGCTCGGCCTCACGGCCCGCTCCCTTACTCACCTCACCGCTTCCATGACTTCGATGTCCTTCGAGCTGCTGCGCAGCAATGACGAAGTTACCAAGGCCGCCGGCCGCCGCATGATCGACCGCATGGCTACCATCAGCAGCGGCCTGGACGAACACTGGCGCCTGATCGGCGAGCTCACCGGCGTGCATGTCGGCCATGAGCAGATCGAGACCGTCCAGGAAATCCAGCAGCAACTCCCCCCCAGGCTGCCGCCGAACTGATTCCTTGTGTGCATCGGCTGGCCTGATGGCGGCCGATTCACAAGACGAACGTCGCTGGCGAAGAGGCAGGGCAGGCGCCATAGTTTTGTTCCCGCGGTCGCTATTGCCCGCCCAGAACAAGACAGAGACTGGCCATGACCAAGACTCTCCACCACCGTGCGTGCCACCTGTGCGAGGCCATCTGCGGCCTGACCATCGAAACCACTGAAGTTGAAGGCGCGGGCGTGCAGATCACCTCGATCAAGGGTGATGCCCAGGATACGTTCAGTCGCGGTCACATCTGCCCCAAGGCGGTGGCCCTGCAGGATATCCAGAATGATCCGGATCGCCTGCATCGGCCCATGCTTCGAGTGGGCAGTGAATGGCAGCCGATCGAGTGGGAGGCTGCGTTCAGTCTGGTGGCCGAGCGCCTGGCGCAGATTCAGGAGCGTCACGGACAGAATTCGGTGGCGGTCTACCAAGGTAACCCCAGCGTGCATAACTACGGGCTGATGACCCACAGCAACTACTTCCTCGGCCTGCTGAAAACCCGCAACCGCTTTTCCGCGACCTCGGTCGACCAGTTACCCCATCACCTGACCAGTCACCTGATGTACGGCCACGGTTTGCTGCTGCCGATTCCGGATATCGATCACACCGACTTCATGCTGATCCTGGGCGGTAATCCCCTGGCCTCCAACGGCAGCATCATGACCGTGCCGGACGTGGAAAAACGCTTGAAGGCCATTCAGGCCCGGGGCGGCAAAGTGGTGGTGGTCGATCCGCGGCGCAGTGAAACGGCGGCGATCGCCGACCAGCATCTGTTCGTGCGTCCCGGCGGCGATGCCGCGCTACTGTTCGGTCTGCTCAACACCTTGTTCGCTGAGGGCCTGGCCAAGGGCAGTCACCTGCCGGTGGATGGCCTGGACGAAGTGCGTGCGGCCGTTGCGCCGTTCACGGCCGAGACCATGAGCCCGCTGTGCGCGGTGCCGGCCGAGTCCATCCGCCAGCTGGCCCGTGATTTCGCCGGCGCGCCTACGGCGGTGTGCTACGGACGCATGGGGGTGTCGACCCAGGCCTTCGGCACGCTGTGCCATTGGCTGGTGCAATTGTTCAACCTGGTCACCGGCAACCTTGATCGGGTGGGTGGGGCGCTGTGCACCGAGCCCGCAGTGGACCTGGTGGCGTCGACTTCCGGCGGGCATTTCAATTTGTGGCAGAGCCGCGTGTCCGGGCGGCCGGAATATGCCGGCGAGCTGCCAGTCTCGGCGCTGGCCGAGGAAATGCTCACCGAGGGCGAAGGGCAGGTGCGGGCGCTGATTACCGTGGCCGGCAACCCGGTATTGTCCACGCCCAACGGTCGCCAGCTGGAGCAGGCGCTGGATGGCCTGGAGTTCATGGTCAGTATCGACCTGTACATCAATGAGACCACGCGTTACGCCGACCTGATCCTGCCGTCGACCTCGGCCCTGGAGAACGATCACTACGACACCACGTTCAACCTGTTCGCGGTGCGCAACGTCAGCCGCTTCAACCGGGCGATCCTCGCCAAGCCTGAAGGCGCGCTGCACGACTGGGAGATTTTCGTGGGGCTGGCCCAGGCCTTTGCCGCCAGGACCGGCAAGGCGCTCAAACCGACGATTGCGCCCGCGCAGATGATCGACCTTGGCCTGCGCATGGGCGCCTATGGCGACGCTTCCGAGCACAAGTTGTCATTGGCGACCTTGTTCGATCACCCCCATGGCGTCGACCTGGGCGCTTTGAAACCCAACCTGGCGCAGCGCCTGAAAACCGCCAACCAGCGACTTCAGGCGGCGCCGCCGGTGATCCTCGCTGACCTGACACGTTTCGCTGCCCTGCAGGCGCCGGCCGCCGATGAGCTGTTGATGATTGGCCGCCGTCATGTGCGCAGCAACAACTCCTGGATGCATAACTATCACCGTCTGGTGAAAGGCAAACCGCGCCATCAGTTGCTGATGCACCCTGAAGACCTGAGCAAGCGCGGGCTGGTCGATGGGCAGCGGGTGCGGGTGAGTTCGCGGGTAGGGGTGATTGAAGTCGAGGTGATGGCGAGCCTGGACATGATGCAAGGTGTGGTCAGCTTGCCTCACGGTTGGGGCCATGCCCGCCCCGGTGTGCAGATGACCATCGCCAGCGGCCAGCCTGGCTCGAGCGCCAATGACCTGACCGATGAATGCCAGCTCGACGAACTTTCAGGTAACGCGGCGTTGAACGGCGTACCAGTGACGGTGGCGGCGGCGTGATCGTGTCTGTCGGGGAGACCGAGCATGGCGCTCGGGTTTCCGTTACAATGCGCCACCGTGCCGACCCTTGAGTCGGAAAGTTCAGCCGAGGTGCTCCATGGATATCATCGAAACGATTAAAGAGCAGATTGCTAACAACACCATTCTGCTTTACATGAAAGGTTCGCCGAATGCCCCGCAGTGCGGCTTTTCCGCAAAAGCTGCTCAGGCCGTGATGGCATGCGGTGAAAAGTTCGCTTACGTGGACATCCTGCAGAACCCGGAAATTCGCGCCAACCTGCCAAAATACGCCAACTGGCCAACTTTCCCGCAACTGTGGGTCGGTGGTGAGCTGGTCGGTGGTAGCGACATCATGACCGAGATGGCTGCTGACGGTTCGTTGCAGACTACGATCAAGGCTGCTGTCGAAGCGGCTGCTACGACCAAGACCGAAGCCTGATTGGTCTTGCTGGTTACGGTACACCTTGTAGGAGCGAGCTTGCTCGCGATGGAGGATAACGATAACGCGGGCTGCCCGGGTTTACGCGTTGTCCGAGCGTTTCTCGCGAGCAAGCTCGCTCCTACAGTTTGTATGCGCATTTCGGCCGGCGCAGGCAAGACAGTGTTCGGTGACAAAAAAGCCCCGCCTCTGTAAAGAGAGCGGGGCTTTTTAATGGCTCGAGATTAGCTGACGCTAAATTACTCTTCGCCCATCTGCGACTGCAGGTAGTTCTCAAGACCAATCTTGTCGATCAGGCCCAACTGCGTTTCCAGCCAGTCGATATGTTCTTCTTCGGATTCAAGAATGTCTTCAAGCAGTTCGCGGCTGCCGAAGTCGGCAACGGTTTCGCAATGCGCGATGGCCACCTTGAGGTCGGCATGCCCGGTGCGTTCGATGCGCAGGTCACACTCGAGCATTTCCCGGGTGTGCTCGCCGATCTGCAGCTTGCCCAGGTCCTGGACGTTCGGCAGGCCTTCCAGGAACAGGATGCGCTTGATGAGCTTGTCGGCGTGCTTCATCTCGTCGATGGATTCTTTGTACTCATGCTTGCCGAGCTTGTTCAGGCCCCAATCTTCGTACATGCGCGCATGCAGAAAATATTGATTGATCGCGACCAGCTCATTGGCAAGGATCTTGTTGAGATGCTGGATGACTGTAATGTCGCCTTTCATGATGGGGTCCTGCCCTGTATTAACTGTCTATAAGGCAGAGTTTGAGCCGCTCAACTAAGAGTGTCAAACCTAAGTTATTGAAAGATAAGTGAAAATTAATCGGAATAAGAATGTTTGTGTTCCGCGTCTAGCATCTAAGCAATTGATTTAAAGGCATAAAAAAACCGGACATGAAGTCCGGTTGTTCGAAATAGGGTATTTAAGCCGCAGTAAATTCTACCGGGAAGGGGATCGCCGCCTGGGCGGTTTGCAGCTTGGTCAGGGTTTCACGCACCACTTCCTTGGCAAGGCAGGCGCATTTACCGCATTGGCTGGCTACGCCGGTAGCCTGACGGACTTCCTTGTAGCTGCAGCAACCTTCATAGATTGCATCGCGGATTTGACCGTCGGTGACGCCAGTGCAGAGGCAGACATACATAAGTGAGAACCGTCGCTGGTTGTGACTCAATTGCGATGGATCTTAATGTTAACGAGAATGATTGTCAAAGTGGTTTATGAAAGCATCTCGTTATAAGGGCGTGTCTCTGACGAACGGTTCAGACTAACAAAATCATCGGCCACGATATTTTGTGGCGCTCGGGAAATCCGTTGGGGACAGGTTAAAAACCCAGTGTATGATTGCCGGTCCTTATGAAGCGGGTTCGTGTCACAGGGCTGTCGCCTCAAGGTGGCAGGCTGGCACCGACCCGGCACTTCACGTTTCTACACCAGGAGATATCAATGAGCGTACTCGTAGGCAAGCAAGCCCCTGACTTCACCGTACCGGCCGTACTCGGCAATGGCGAAATCGTAGACAGCTTCACCCTGTCGTCGGCCATCAAAGGCAAATACGGCCTGGTGTTCTTCTACCCGCTGGACTTCACTTTCGTTTGCCCGTCCGAGCTGATCGCTCTGGACAACCGCATGTCTGACTTCAAGGCACGCAACGTCGAAGTGATCGCAGTGTCGATCGACTCGCACTTCACTCACAACGCATGGCGCAACACCCCGGTGAACAATGGCGGTATCGGCCAGGTTCGCTACACCATGGCTGCCGACATGAAGCACGAAATCGCCAAGGCCTACGACGTTGAGTCCGAAGGCGGCGTGGCTTTCCGTGGCGCGTTCCTGATCGACGACAAAGGCGTTGTCCGTTCGCAGATCATCAACGACCTGCCGCTGGGCCGTAACATGGAAGAGCTGATCCGTCTGGTCGACGCTCTGCAATTCCACGAAGAGCACGGCGAAGTCTGCCCTGCCAACTGGAAGAAAGGCGACAAGGGCATGACGGCTTCGACTGAAGGCGTTGCTGCTTACCTGACCGAGAATGCTGCTGCCCTGTAAGGCGCATTCGAGGCAAAAAAAACCGGCCATTGCGGCCGGTTTTTTTATGGATGGGATAAACCGACTGCGTCAGTCGTTGAAGTCTTCCCAGCCGCCCATCTGCTTCCAGCGATTGACGATGCCGCAGAACAGCTCAGCGGTTTTCTCGGTGTCGTAGCGAGCCGAGTGCGCCTCACGACCGTCGAAATCGATGTCGGCGGCCTGGCAAGCCTTGGCCAGTACGGTTTGACCGTAGGCGAGACCGGCGAGGGTTGCGGTATCGAAGCTGGAGAACGGATGAAACGGGTTACGTTTCATGTCCAGGCGCGCAACGGCTGCGTTGAGGAAGCCCAGGTCGAAGCTGCTGTTGTGGCCGACCAGGATCGCGCGCTTGCAACCGTTGGCTTTGAGTGCCTTGCGGATGCCGCGGAAAATATCAGTCAGTGCAGCTTCTTCGCTCACCGCCATGCGCAGCGGGTGATCGAGCTTGATCCCGGTGAACTCCAGTGCTGCCGCTTCAATGTTCGCCCCTTCAAAAGGCTCTACACGGAAGAAGTAGGTGTGGTCCGGATACACGAAGCCTTTTTCATCCATGGCAATCGTGGTGGCGGCGATTTCCAGCAGGGCGTCAGTGGCAGAGTTGAAACCACCGGTTTCAACGTCGACAACGACTGGCAGGTACCCACGGAAGCGGGCAGCCATCGGGTGGCGTGAACCACCGCCGCCTTGACCTTCCTGTTCGTCGTCGTAATGGTCTTCACTCACGCGTGTTCCTCCAGCAGGCGCCAGCGCAGTTTTTCACCGGCGCGCAGCGGGATAACGGTCAGCTCGCCAAATGGCAGGCTGGTAGGGGCGGTCCACTCCTCGCGGACCAGGGTGATGCGATCGGTGTTCGCCGGCAGGCCGTAAAAGCGCGGGCCGTTGAGGCTGGCGAAGGCTTCGAGCTTGTCCAGCGCGTTGCGTTGTTCAAATGCCTCGGCGTACATCTCGATTGCCGCATAAGCGGTGTAGCAACCGGCACAACCGCAGGCGGCTTCTTTAGCGTGCTGGGCGTGCGGCGCCGAATCGGTACCCAGGAAGAACTTGGCGCTGCCGCTGGTGGCGGCGTCGAGCAGGGCTTCCTGGTGGGTATTGCGCTTGAGGATCGGCAGGCAGTAGAAGTGCGGCCGAATCCCGCCCACCAGCATGTGATTGCGGTTGTACAGCAAGTGATGCGCGGTGATGGTTGCGCCGACGTTGGCCGAGGCTTCGTTGACGAACTGCACGGCGTCTTTGGTGGTGATGTGTTCGAACACCACCTTGAGGGTCGGGAAACGCTCGACCACTCGACGCATGTGCTCGTCGATGAAGATTTTCTCCCGATCGAAGACGTCGACATCGCCACGGGTGACTTCACCATGGATCAGCAAGGGCATACCGACTTCGGCCATGGCCTCGATTGCCGGGAAGATCTTGTCGATGCTGGTGACGCCAGAGTCCGAGTTGGTGGTGGCACCGGCCGGATACAGCTTGGCGGCGTGCACGAATCCACTGGCCTTGGCCTCGCGAATTTCTTCAGGCTGGGTGCGGTCGGTCAGGTACAGCACCATCAGTGGTTCGAACTGGCTGCCGGATGGGCGCGCGGCGAGGATCCGCTGGCGATAGCCATCGGCTTCAGCCGCATTGCGTACCGGAGGTACCAGGTTGGGCATGATGATGGCGCGACCAAAGGTGCGCGCGACATCCGCGACGGTATTGGTCAACACGGCACCATCGCGAAGATGAATGTGCCAGTCGTCGGGACGCAGCAGGGTCAGGCGGTCGGACATGAGGGGATTCCAGGCGGGTCAAACTGAGGGGAATGCTACCGGAAAAGACTCTTCCAGGCACTCGCTATCAAGTTTTGCGACAACCTTCCGATATCCAACAGGTACGCCGTAAACAAGTCGGCGTCCGTCTTTCAGTTGTCGAAGCCAGTGGAGCCTCCCGTGCGCCAGCGTTATTTAGCCTTGCTCAGTGTGTTTACCAGCGTCCCCGCGATGGCGCTGACTTTCCAGACCCGCCTGGAGAACACCGAGTGGACGGTCGCCGGCGACCGGTTCGAATGCCGTCTGGCCCAGCCCATCACGGACTTCGGTGCGGGCGAGTTCGTTCGCCGCGCGGGCGAGCAGGCGGTGTTCCGCCTGACGGCCTACAACGCGATGATCGGCGGCGGGTCGGCGACGCTGCTGGCCGCTGCGGCTCCCTGGCAGCCGGGACGTGGCGACATCAATCTGGGCTCGGTGCATATCGGCAGTGGCAACGTGCTTTTTAATACGTCCCAGGTCCAGGCAGGCCGCTTGATCAGCGGCTTGCTCGACGGCCGCAGCCCGGTGATCCGGCATTCGTCAGGCGATGGGCGAGTGTCGGAAGTGCGCCTGTTGCCTGTCAGGTTCAGTCAGGCGTTCAATGAGTACCAAGGCTGCGTGGCGAAGCTGTTGCCGAAGAATTTCGAGCAGGTGAGGCAGTCACAGATCGGTTTCCCCGGAGAAAGCCTGGACCTCGACGCGCGCGCCAAGGCTCAGTTGCAGGTGATGCTGGAGTACATGAAGGCCGATCCAACGGTCAATCACATCGAACTCGATGGGCACTCCGACAACAGCGGCAACCGCCTGACCAACCGTGACCTGTCACGTCGCCGAGCGCTGGCGGTGATGGAGTTCTTCAAGGCCAATGGCATCCTGGAGTCGCAGGTAACCCTGCGTTTCCACGGCGAGCGGTATCCCTTGGCACCCAATACCAACGCCGCCAACCGGGCGAAGAACCGGCGGGTGGCTGTGCGTCTTGAGCGCGTGGCTGCAGACAAGGCCGCCCCTCAAGTCGCCCCGCAGACCAACACTCCCGGGGCCGCGCCTGCAACTTCCTGAGCGGCGAGTCATCGTCGCGCTCTCGACAGAATCTGTCGCTTCGTCGTCATAAGCTGTCGCGCCTCTGTAAATTAACGCGCATGACCGGTAGACTCGACGGCTTTCCGTAGAACCCCGTGGAGTGATGGCATGGCGGACGTAAACAAGGTCGTTCTGGCGTATTCCGGCGGCCTGGACACTTCGGTGATCCTCAAGTGGCTGCAGGATACTTATAACTGTGAAGTGGTGACTTTCACCGCTGACCTGGGTCAGGGCGAAGAGGTCGAACCTGCACGCGCCAAGGCTCAGGCCATGGGCGTCAAAGAGATCTACATCGACGACTTGCGCGAAGAGTTCGTGCGCGATTTCGTTTTCCCGATGTTCCGCGCCAACACCGTTTACGAAGGCGAGTACCTGCTGGGTACTTCCATCGCTCGTCCGTTGATCGCCAAACGCCTGATCGAAATCGCCAACGAAACCGGCGCTGACGCCATTTCCCACGGTGCCACCGGTAAAGGTAACGACCAGGTTCGTTTCGAACTGGGCGCGTATGCCTTGAAGCCTGGTGTAAAAGTGATCGCTCCGTGGCGCGAGTGGGACCTGCTGTCCCGTGAAAAACTGATGGATTACGCCGAGAAGCACGCGATTCCGATCGAGCGTCACGGCAAGAAGAAGTCCCCGTACTCGATGGATGCCAACCTGCTGCACATCTCCTATGAAGGCGGCGTGCTGGAAGACACCTGGACCGAGCACGAAGAAGACATGTGGAAATGGACCGTCTCCCCTGAGAAGGCTCCGGACAAGGCGCAATACCTGGAACTGACCTATCGCAACGGCGACATCGTCGCGCTGGACGGCGTCGAGATGACCCCGGCCACCGTGCTGGCGACCCTTAACCGCATCGGTGGCGAACACGGCATCGGTCGTCTGGACATCGTCGAGAACCGCTATGTGGGCATGAAGTCCCGTGGCTGTTACGAGACCCCAGGCGGCACTATCATGCTGCGCGCCCACCGGGCGATCGAATCGATCACCCTGGACCGTGAAGTGGCTCACCTCAAAGACGAGCTGATGCCTAAATACGCCAGCCTGATCTACACCGGTTACTGGTGGAGCCCTGAGCGGCTGATGCTGCAACAGATGATCGACGCATCCCAGGCCCACGTGAATGGTGTTGTGCGCCTGAAGCTGTACAAAGGCAACGTGATCGTCACCGGTCGCAAGTCTGACGAATCCTTGTTCGATGCCAATATCGCAACGTTCGAAGAAGACGGCGGAGCCTACAATCAGGCGGACGCAGCGGGCTTTATCAAGCTCAACGCGTTGCGCATGCGCATTGCCGCGAACAAGGGCCGCAAGCTGTTCTGAGCCCTGTGAGCCAATGAATGAAAGGCCTTGTCATCGACAAGGCCTTTTTTTTTGTCATTCGTGCCTGCCATCGGCGGTGCGCGTTGGTTTGCGTGTGTCCACTGGCGTCCCGCCTCGGCAGGCTTCAGATAACGTTGCGAATATCGCAAATATTGACATGGGGTTGGTTGGTGTTTGCTTGATTCTGTCCATGGTTTTTACTTGTTTGATTGTATGTTTAATTAGCAAATAGTTTGAACATTGTGGGTGTTGGCCGGTGCATGATAGGCGTCCAGAGTTGTTCGTTTAATGTGCCTGCTTTTCACTAGGATCGATCAAGGCTTTTTTCGGTAATTATTGCTCACTGTTGCGCATCTATCGTGGTTACTTCATTTGTTTTATGGTTGGTGCTGATCTGATAAGTCGTGCCGAATACGTAAATATCTGGAATTGTAAGAAATCCCCGATCTCGCATTCCGATACAAAAAAACCCGGGCAAACGGATTTTGGTGGTCAGTACCCTCACTCCTGTTCGCTCAGTTCAAGGATTTTTTGTAGGAATTTTCTTTATGTTTTGTAGGGTATGTCTCTTGGTGAGGGCGCGCAGGGGACGCACCGTGCCAAGGGTGAAACGACTAGGCTATTGTGCTGGTTCTAAAAATTCGAACAGCGAAAATTGGACTTGCCCATGAATAAAGTGCTGATCGTGGATGATCACCCCGTCATTCGTCTTGCGGTGCGTTTGCTGATGGAACGTCATGGCTACGACGTCGTTGCAGAGACCGATAATGGTGTAGACGCATTGCAACATGCCCGCGACTATACGCCGGACATTGTCATTCTGGATATTGGGATACCGAAGTTGGACGGGTTGGAAGTCATTGCGCGGCTGGCATCTTCTGCGATGCCGATGAAAGTACTGATATTGACATCGCAGGCGCCGGGGCGTTTTTCCATGCGTTGCATGCAGTTGGGCGCTGCCGGGTATGTCTGCAAACAGCAGGATCTCACAGAGTTGTTAAGTGCGATCAAAGCGGTGCTGTCGGGCTACAGTTACTTTCCCAATCAGGCGCTGCATACAGTGCGCTCCAGTCTAGGCAATGCCAGTGAAGCCGATATGGTGGATCGGCTATCGGGGCGCGAAATGATGGTCTTGCAACAATTGGCAAGAGGAAAAACCAACAAGGAAATTGCCGACGGAATGTTCCTCAGCAACAAGACCGTCAGCACTTACAAAACCCGCTTGCTGCTTAAACTCAATGCACGCTCCCTGGTCGACCTGATCGAGTTGGCTCAACGCAATGGCCTGGTGTGAAGGCGCAGGCCCTGATCATGCTTCATACAAAGTAATAAGCCTCCGTTTCGGGAGGCTTTCAGGTTTCACAAGTCAAAATCGTAATCGGCCAATTGCTTTTGCAGTCGGCGCTCCTCCAACATATTATCGATGGTGCGGCGCTTGCTCAGGTTGGTCTTCGCCACTTCCACCACCGGTTCGGCGTCATCAGCCTCCACGGGAGTAAAATCGTCTTCGACGTCCAATTGCTCTTTGCCAGTGCTCATAGGTTAACTCCAGGCTAAAGATGCCTTTGGCGCCTCTTATATCGATAATCTCCCAGCGGGTAAAAAAGATTTTTTCAATCGGTTGATAAAGAAACCTAATAGTCGCTCAATCGTCCGAAGTCTTGTGCTTGTATTCGCACAGGTCTTCGATGCGGCAACTGCCACACCGCGGCTTGCGGGCCAGGCACACATAGCGCCCGTGGAGGATCAGCCAGTGGTGGGAATCAAGCAAAAATTGCTTGGGCACAAACTTCATCAACTTGGTCTCGACCTCCACCACGTTCTTGCCTGGCGCTATACCCGTTCGGTTGCTCACCCGGAAAATGTGAGTGTCAACGGCCATGGTCAATTGCCGAAATGCGGTGTTGAGGACCACATTTGCTGTTTTGCGACCCACGCCCGGCAGCGCTTCCAGTTCTTCGCGGGTTTGCGGCACTTCACCGCCGTGGCGTTCCACCAACAGGCGACAGGTCTCGATGACATTCTTCGCCTTGCTGTTGAACAGGCCGATGGTCTTGATGTACTCCGACAGACCCTCGATCCCCAGCGCATGAATGGCCGCCGGAGTATTGGCGACTGGGTAAAGCCTGGCTGTGGCTTTGTTGACGCCTACGTCGGTTGACTGCGCCGAGAGGATTACCGCGATCAGTAGTTCGAACGCAGAAGAGTAGGCAAGCTCGGTTTTCGGTTCCGGGTTGTCTTCATGCAGCCTGCGGAAAATTTCCAGACGTTTTGCGGCATTCATGTGAAGTGCGTTTCCTCGCAGGAGTCAATTCGATGAGATGGGGCGCGCCCAGGCTTGCCGTGCAGCGATCAGCAGTCCGAGCACAATGAACCCACCCGGGGCCAGCGTGGCCAGGCGCAGCCCGCTGTCGCCAAGCAGCTCGCGCAACAGGCCCAGGCCTACCATCAGTACGCCAAATATTGCGGCTTGGCGCAGGCGATCAAGCACTGGGCGCTGATGAAATCCACTGTATTCGAGCACCACGCATTGCAAGGCAATCAGTCCTGAGTAAAGTCCCAGTTGCTGGTGCCACTGCAAGGCCATAGCTTGCAGGGCCAGTTGCAGGCAACTGGTGAACGTTGCCGCGACGATCACTGCGGCAACCAGCCGGCTTGCGGGCGTCAGCCGCAGGCGCAGCCCCACCATGGCCAAGCCGAACACGCTGATGACGACAACGAACATCAGCCATACGCCCAGCGCGGGCATCCACGAATACGTGGCACCGATCAACGGTGTCAGCATCAGAGCACCTGGTAAGGATGACCTGGTCATTCGTCACTACCCCCAATCAAGGCCTGCCGATGTTCGTCGAAATAGCGTAACGCGTCATGGATGGCATTGATCGCCGCCCGTGAGGTGATGGTTGCGCCGGCAATCTGGTCGAACTGCCCCTGATCCTTTTTCAGCGCCCATCCCGCGTCGACAGGATCGGCGCGTGACCGGCCGGCAAACACCTGGAGCCAGCCCTGCGGCCAGTCGGCGATATGAGCGCCGAGCCCCGGAGTTTCCGAGTGCTTGAGGGTCTTGACTGCCAGCAGCCTGCCGTCGGGACCGATGGCGATCATCAAGTCAATGCTGCCCGCATAACCCAGGGTCTGGCTGCGCAGCAACAAGGCAATGACCTGTCCGGATCGCGTCGCGCGGTAGCCGCCGAGCAGGGTGCTATGGGCCAGCTTGACGTCGGCGAGGCTAAGCGGTTGCTCCAGTGGCTGATTGTCATAGCTGTCAGGCGCGAGCATGTCGAGCAAGTGACGACTGTCGAGCAGGCGTTGTTGCTCGGCAATACGCGGTGCGGCCGTATGCTGGACGAACCAGGTCACGCCGGTGCCCAGCACCGCCAGTAACGCCAGGGTGGCAATGCTCGTGGTTCGATTCATCGCGCAAGCCTTTCCTGCCGCGACGCCACCAGTCGGTCCAGCGCGGGTACGCCCAGATTCATCAGCAGCACGGCAAACGCCACCCCATCAGGATAGCCACCCCAGGTGCGAATCACGTAGGTCAGCAGCCCCACGCCCGCGCCGAACAGCAGGCGCGCACCCGGGGTCCTCGGCCCGGACACCGGTTCGGTGGCGATGAAAAACGCGCCCAGCATGCTCGCGCCGGTCAACAGGTGAAACAGCGGCGAGCCATTGGAATCGGAGCCCGAGCCGTTCCAGCACAGCAGGCTGATGACGAACAGGCTGGACAGCATCCCGGCCGGCGCATGCCAGGTGAACACCCGGCGCTGCAGCAAAAAAACGCCCCCGGCGAGAAACGCCAGGTTGACCCATTCCACGCCGTGGCCACCATAGCGGCCGAACGCCGGATTGGCCGTGAACAGCTCGTCCATGGTCAGGCTTTTATTGATGCGCAGGCTGTCCAGCGCAGTGGCTTGGGCCCAGGCGTCCGGCGCCTGATCCACGCCAAAACCGAAGACGTGCTGCAGGCCCTTCAACAGGTCCATGCCATGGGACACCGGCCAATGCGTCAGCTGTTGCGGGAAACTCACCATCACCAAGGCGAAACCGAGCATCGCCGGGTTGAAGGGATTACTGCCGACGCCGCCGTACAGGTGCTTGCCGAATGCCATCGCGCAGAGGGCGGCGCTGACAGTCACCCACCAAGGGCAATACGGGGGCAGGGCCAGCGCCAGGAGTGTCGCCGTGACGAGCGCGCTGCCGTCTTGCAGGGTTGGCCACAACGGGCGCTTGCGCAATTGCAGCACCAGCGCTTCGGTGGCCAGGGCGGTAATACCCGCCAGAAGCAGATTGATCAGCATGCCCCAGCCGTTCAGCCAGAACATCACTGCCATACCGGGCAGCAGCGCCAACAGCACCAGCTTCATCGCCTGCTGCAAGCGCTCATCGACCGGTTCAAGGGGAGGCATGGGCGTGCACCAGTTTCGCCAAGGCCTGCTCGGCGGCTTCGAATTGCTGTTGCAGTACGATCAACTGCGATTGCTGGTCGAAGGTTGGGGGATGCCCGAACGCCTTGAGTGATTTGTTCAGTTGGGCGCGGCTCATGGCCACTTCAATCTTGGCCTTTTTCAACGCCGCGTCAGCGCCTGCGGCCTTCTGCGCGCGAACCCGTTCGAGGGCGGCCCGGACCGGATCCTGCGCAATCTCGTCAGCCTTGGGTACGGCCTGCTGCGAGCGGGCCAGGCGCTCGGCGATTCTCTGTTGTTCCTCGCGCTGCAAACGCGCATTGCGCTGTTCGAAGCGGCCGCGGGCGTGGTTACGTTTGACGGCTCGTGCGCGGTGTTCTTCAAGGCTTATGGCCAGCCCACCGACGACCGGCACCACCGTTTTCAGTGGCAGCGGCCGCATCTCGATGCAATCCACCGGGCAGGGCGCTACGCAGAGATCACACCCGGTGCACTCATCGATGATCACGGTGTGCATCAATTTTGCCGCGCCGACAATCGCATCGACAGGGCAGGCCTGGATGCACTTGGTGCAACCAATGCACTCGGCTTCGCGTATGTAGGCAATTTGCGCCGGCGCCGCGCCGCGGCTGATATCCAGCTCCAGCACCGGAACCTTCAACAGCTCGGCGAGCGCGCTGATGGTCTCGTCGCCCCCGGGCGGGCATTTGTTGATCGGCTCCCCGGCGGCGATGCCTTCGGCGTAGGGTTTGCATCCTGGATGGCCGCACTTGCCGCATTGGGTCTGCGGCAGAAGGGCGTCGATGCGTTGAATCAGACTCATGTTTTGATCAGTCCGCTGAATCCGAGAAAAGCCACTGCGATCAGTCCGGCGCCTATCAGATCGATTGGCAGGCCGCGGAAGGGCAGGGGGACATCATTATCACGTGTACGTTGGCGCAAGTCGCTGAACAGGCTCAGCACCAGCCAGAAGCCCAAGCCCGCGCCGAGGCTGAGGGCCGTGGCGCGCAGCATACCCAGGTCGTCCCGTGCGTTGAGCAGCATCAGGCCCAGAACGGCGGCGTTGCCCAGTACCAGCGGCCATAGTCGTTCAAAGCAGAGCTGGGGCAATGCAGCAGACAGTAACTTCAGCACCGGACTGATCAGCAGCACGCTCAGCGGCAGGAAGACCAGCAATTGCAGCGATGTCAGTTGCAGGGGGACCAGCAGCCACCGATGGAGCGCATGAGCGAGCAGGCCGGCGATCAGCATCAGGCTCGTCGTGGCGATGCCCAGTGCATGCACCTGGCGGCGCTCGGCCCCCAGCAGTGGATCGACGCCCAGCGGCCAGTGCAACACGAAATTGTTGATCAGGGCTGCGCTGACAAGCGTAAGAATAATTTCGCTCATGATCGTCCGAGGTTGCAGGCTCCTATGGGGTAATTATGGGCCAGACATGAAAATCCCACAGTCATGCCGGGCACGACTGTGGGATCGGTCGAGCAGATCGAACCTTACTTGATGCGCTGACCTGGCTTGGCGCCGCTGTCGGGGCTGAGCAGGTAAATCTCTTCACCGCCTGGGCCCGCTGCCATCACCATGCCTTCGGAGATGCCGAACTTCATTTTTCGTGGCTTGAGGTTGGCGATCATCATGGTCAGGCGACCATTGAGCCTGGACGGATCAGGATAAGCGCTCTTGATCCCGGAGAACACATTGCGCTGCTCATCGCCGATGTCCAGGGTCAGGCGCAGCAGTTTGTCGGCACCTTCCACGGCTTCGGCCTTGAGAATCAGCGCAACGCGCAGGTCGACGGCGGCAAAGGCGTCGAACTCGATTTCCGGCGACAACGGATCCTTGGTCAACTCGCCGTTGCCGACCTGGGCAGCTTCGCCGGTGTCGGTGGCGCTGGCGGTCAGGTCTTCTTTCGAGGCGTCGGTCATGGCTTGCACTTTTACCGGGTCGATACGAGTCATCAACGGTTTGAACTCGTTCAACGGGTGGTTACTGAGCAGGGTAGCGTGGTCATTCCAGGTCAGCGGCGCGACGTTCAGGAACGCCTCGGCGTCGGCGGCCAGCAACGGCAGTACCGGCTTGAGGAAGATCACCAGCTGGCGGAACAGGTTGATACCCAGGGCGCAGATGGCCTGGACTTCGTCCTGCTTGCCTTCCTGTTTGGTCAGCGACCAGGGTGCCTTGTCGGCGATCCACGCGTTGGCGCGGTCTGCCAGGCCCATGATCTCGCGCATGGCGCGGGCAAAGTCACGAGCCTCATAGGCCTCGGCGATGCTCGGTGCGGCAGCCAGGAACGCGTCGGTCAGTTCCGGCGCGGCGTTGCCGGCCACCAGTACGCCGGCGTTGCCTTTATGGATGAAGCCGGCACAGCGACTGGCGATGTTGACGACTTTGCCCACCAGGTCGGAGTTGACCTTCTGCACGAAGTCTTCAAGGTTCAGGTCCAGGTCATCGACGCCACGGCCCAGCTTGGCCGCGTAGTAGTACCGCAGGTATTCCGGGGACAAGTGGTCCAGGTAGGTCCGCGCCTTGACGAAGGTCCCGCGGGACTTGGACATTTTCTGGCCGTTGACGGTGAGGTAGCCGTGCACGTTGATGCCGGTCGGTTTACGGAAACCGGCGCCTTCAAGCATCGCTGGCCAGAACAGGGCGTGGAAGTTGACGATGTCCTTGCCGATGAAGTGGTACAGCTCGGCGGTGGAGTCCTTGGCCCAGAACGCGTCGAAGTCCAGGTCTGGACGACGGGCGCAGAGGTTCTTGAAGCTGGCCATGTAGCCGATTGGCGCGTCCAGCCAGACGTAGAAATACTTGCCTGGCTCACCCGGGATTTCGAACCCGAAGTACGGCGCGTCGCGGGAAATGTCCCACTGTTGCAGGCCTGCATCCAGCCATTCGGCGATCTTGTTCGCCACAGCGTCCTGCAGCGTACCGCTGCGGGTCCATGCCTGGAGCATTTCCTGGAAGTCCGGCAGCTTGAAGAAGAAGTGCTGGGAATCCTTGAGCACCGGGGTGGCGCCAGAGATCGCCGACTTCGGATCCTTCAGGTCGGTCGGTGCGTATGTCGCGCCGCATTTTTCACAGTTGTCGCCGTACTGGTCTTCAGTGCCGCATTTAGGGCAGGTGCCCTTGATGAAACGATCGGCCAGGAACATTTTCTTTTCCGGGTCGAAATACTGGGTGATCGAGCGCTGGTCAATGTGCCCGGCGTCACGCAGCTTCAGGTAGATCTGGCTCGACAGCTCACGGTTTTCTTCGGCGTGAGTGGAGTGGAAGTTGTCGAAGTCCACCAGGAACTCGGCAAAGTCGGCGCTGTGTTCGGCCTGGACGTTGGCGATCAGTTGCTCCGGAGTGATGCCTTCCTTTTCCGCGCGCAGCATGATGGCCGAACCGTGGGCGTCGTCGGCGCAGACATAGATGCATTGGTTGCCGCGGTGCTTCTGGAAGCGCACCCACATATCAGTCTGGATGTATTCCAGCATGTGGCCAAGATGGATCGAACCATTGGCATAGGGCAGGGCGCTGGTGACGAGGATCTTGCGTGGCTCGGACATGGGGCTCGGCTACTTGATGAAACGGAGGTCGGCCACTATAAAGCGCTGGCGCAGATTTTTCACCCCGTGAGGTTGTTTCCTCCGATGATTGAATCGGTGGTGCGGCCAAAAGATCGGAGCCTTCGGCGGCGCCCACAGGCGCGTAGGCGCTGCCGAAGGCTCGGGCCGCGTTCGGACGATCTTTTCTCGGCATCCCGCGAAACGATCAGAACAGGTACGATACCCGCCTGATTTTCCAGTCTTGCTATCGGAGTTGCCCATGAGCGCCGTCAATCGCGCAGCGGTGGAAGCCGTCCTTCGCCAATACACCGACCCTTACCTGAACCAGGACCCGGTCAGCGCCGGGTGCGTGCGCACCATCGACATCCAGGGTGATCGCGTCAGCGTCCAGCTGGAGCTCGGTTACGCCGCCGGTCTGTTCAAGACGGGCTGGGCGCAGATGCTGGAAATGGCCCTCCAAAACCTGGACGGCGTGACCAGCGCCCGCGTTGATATCACCAGCGTCATCGCCGCACACAAGGCCCAGGCGCAGATTCCGGGCCTGGCCAACGTGAAGAACGTAGTCGCCGTAGCCTCCGGCAAAGGCGGCGTCGGCAAATCCACCACCGCTGCCAACCTGGCGCTGGCGCTGGCGCGCGAAGGCGCCAAGGTCGGTATTCTCGACGCGGACATCTACGGCCCGAGCCAAGGCATCATGTTCGGTATTGCCGAGGGCACGCGGCCCAAGGTCAAGGATCAGAAATGGTTCGTGCCGATCGAGTCCCATGGCGTTGAAGTGATGTCGATGGCGTTCCTCACCGACGACAACACACCCATGGTCTGGCGCGGCCCGATGGTGTCCGGTGCGTTGTTGCAGCTGGTGACACAAACCGCTTGGGGCGAACTGGATTACCTGGTCATCGACATGCCGCCAGGCACCGGCGACATCCAGTTGACCCTGGCGCAGAAAGTCCCGGTGGCGGGTGCCGTGATCGTCACCACCCCGCAGGATCTGGCCCTGCTGGACGCCCGCAAAGGTGTCGAAATGTTCCGCAAGGTCAACATTCCGGTACTGGGTGTAGTGGAAAACATGGCCGTGCACATCTGCTCCAATTGCGGGCATGCCGAGCATCTGTTCGGTGAAGGCGGAGGAGTGAAGCTGGCCAATCAGTACGGCGTTGAACTGCTGGCCTCGTTGCCGCTGGCGATGGCTATCCGCGAGCAGGCCGATGGCGGCAAGCCCACGGTAATCGCCGAGCCGGACAGCCCGATTGCGCTGGTGTATCAGGAACTGGCTCGCCATGTAGGCGCGCGCATTGTGCTGCAGGAAGCGGCTTCGCCGGCGATGCCGAACATCACCATCAGCGACGATTGATCTGCTGATCGGCGTCGCCTGTTGAAAGATCGCAGCCTCGTTTCACTCGACAGCTCCTACACAGCTCCTACGGGAGAGGGGGCATTCCCTGTAGGAGCTGTCGAGCGAAGCGAGGCTGCGATCTCTTGATCTTGCTTTAGATGCGCAACCCGCCATCCATTTCCAGAATCCGCCCGGTGTAGTAGTCGTTCTCGAAGATATAAGCTGCCGAATGCGCGATCTCGTCCGGTTTGCCCATGCGCTTGAGCGGAATACCGGCAGTCATTTTCTCCAACGCTTCAGGCTTCATGCCCAGCGTCATCTCGGTTTCGATAAAGCCTGGCGCAATGCCCGCTACGCGAATGCCGTAGCGTGCCAGTTCCTTGGCCCAGGTGACGGTGGCTGCGGCGACACCGGCCTTGGCTGCCGAGTAGTTGGTCTGGCCGACGTTGCCGGCGCGGGAAATCGACGAGATGTTAATGATCGCGCCGCTGTTGTTCAGCTCAACCATTTTCGCCGCGACCTCACGGGTGCACAGGAACACGCCTGTCAGGTTCACATCGATAACCGCCTGCCACTGGGCCAGGCTCATCTTGCTCATTACGCCGTCCTTGACCTTTAGCAGCAAGCCATCACGCAGGATGCCGGCGTTGTTGATCAGGCCATGGATTGCGCCGAAATCCTCGGCTACCTGGGCGACCATGTGCGACACCTGTTCTTCATTGGCGACGTTGCACAGGTAGGCACGGGCCTCGACCCCTTGGGCCTTGCACGCGGCAACCGCAGCGTCGAGTTTTTCCTGATTCAAGTCCACCAGCGCCAATTTGGCGCCTTTTGTTGCGAAATACTCGGCCATCGAACGGCCTAAACCCTGGCAACCGCCAGTGATAATGATTACTTTGTCAGTGAGTTGCATTCGCATGCCCTGGTCGCAGTTTGAGGGGTCTTCCTTCTAGAGAGCCGCCCTTATCTGCACCGGTCGTGGACGGGTTGCACATGAGAATTGCCCGATGGCGACTGGGAACTTATCCCCAGTCGCCCGTCCGTTTTTTCGACGGATTCTATATAAGGAGTCATAAATTGAGCGTTGAAGCGGCCAAGAATGCCCGAGAATTGCTTCTCAAGGAATACCGTGGCGTGCTGTCGACCCACTCCAAGGCCATGCCCGGTTTTCCATTCGGTTCTGTCGTCCCGTATTGCCTGGACGAGCAGGGGCGGCCGCTGATCCTGATCAGCCGCATCGCCCAGCACACCCATAACTTGCACAAAGATCCAAAATGCTCGTTGTTCGTGGGCGAGCGTGGCGCTGAAGACGTGCAGGCCGTCGGCCGCCTGACCTACCTCGCCGAAGCCGAAAAAATCGACGACCCCAGGGCCATCGAGGCTGCTGCAGAGCGTTATTACCGCTATTTCCCTGATTCGCAGAATTATCACCAGGCCCATGATTTCGACTTCTGGATGCTCAAGCCCGTGCGCCATCGCTACATCGGCGGTTTCGGCGCGATCCACTGGGTGGATCAACTGACCCTGGCCAACCCCTTCGCCGGGAAGGCGGAAGCGAGCATGGTCGAGCACATGAACGCCGATCATGGCAAAGCCATCGCGCACTATGTTGAACTGGCCGGCCTGCCCAAAACCGAGCCGGCCCTGCTGGCGGGTATCGATACCGAAGGCATGCACCTGCGCATCGGTCAGAGCCTGTACTGGCTACCGTTCCAAACGCCGTGTAATACGCCGACACAAGTGCGCGAGGCCTTGGTTTTCCTGGCTCACGCCGAGCATTGGCCAAAAAATCCGGTGGCTGGCGCTTGAATTCACGAAATGGCGACGTCATCTAGGGATTACTGGCAAGGCATTCTTGCGTTGAGGAACCATTTGATGCGCCCTTTTTTATTGCTCTTTGTACTGTTTCCGGTGTTGGAGCTGTTCGTATTCGTCAAGGTGAGTGGGGCGATCGGGTTTTTCCCGGCCCTGCTCCTGGTGATTCTCGGCTCGATGCTCGGCGTGTTCGTGCTGCGTATCGCCGGGCTGGCCACTGCGTTGCGTGCTCGTGAAAGCCTGAACCGCGGCGAATTGCCTGCCCAGACCATGCTTGAGGGCCTGATGCTGGCTCTGGCCGGTGGTCTGTTGATCCTGCCGGGTTTCGTCACTGACGTCCTGGGCCTGATCATGCTGCTGCCGATCTCCCGTCGACTGCTGGCCAACAAGATGCGCCAGCGCGCCGAAGAAGCGGCGATCCGTCAGCGCGCATTTGCCGACGACCTGCAGCCGCGGGGCGGCCCCGCTCCACGACAACCGCTGGGTCGTGAGCCTGATGTGATCGAAGGCGAGTTCGAACACCGCGATTCCAAGTAACACCTTCCATCGACACGGCACCCTCGGGTGCCGTGTTCATTTGCAGGCGCTCCAGCTAAAAAATTTTCAATGCCCACTCTTGTAATAAGCTTATGTGCCCATATGTAACGGTCACCGCAAGGTTTCTGGCGATCACGCCAGACAGACTTCCGCGTCACGCTCGTCGAGACGCACCCGGCACCGCCGGATTTGTTAAACCCGCCGGGACTACACCGGCCGATGAAAACCACAATTAGGAGAGATCGACAATGAAGCTTCGTCCTCTGCATGACCGCGTCGTCATCCGTCGCAGCGAAGAAGAAAAGAAAACCGCTGGCGGTATCGTCCTGCCAGGTTCGGCTGCTGAAAAAGCCAACAGCGGCGAGATCCTCGCTGTCGGTACCGGCCGCGTGCTGGACAACGGTGAAGTGCGTGCGCTGGCCGTGAAAGTGGGTGACAAGGTTGTGTTCGGCCCTTACTCCGGCAGCAACACTGTGAAAGTTGACGGCGAAGACCTGCTGGTAATGGCTGAGAACGAGATTCTCGCTGTTATCGAAGGCTGATACCCCGCTCATTTTCCCGCTACTACAAAGTATTTAAGGAATATCGATCATGGCTGCTAAAGAAGTTAAATTCGGCGATTCCGCCCGCAAGAAAATGCTCGCCGGTGTCAACGTCCTGGCTGACGCAGTAAAAGCGACCCTGGGCCCTAAAGGCCGTAACGTGATCATCGAGAAGAGCTTCGGCGCTCCGACCATCACCAAGGACGGCGTTTCCGTAGCCAAAGAAATCGAGCTGAAAGATCGCTTCGAAAACATGGGCGCGCAGCTGGTCAAAGACGTTGCCTCCCGTGCCAACGATGACGCAGGCGACGGCACCACCACCGCTACCGTTCTGGCTCAATCGATCGTCAACGAAGGCCTGAAAGCCGTCGCTGCCGGCATGAACCCGATGGACCTGAAGCGCGGCATCGACAAAGCGACCATCGCTATCGTCAAAGAGCTCAAAGCCCTGTCCAAGCCTTGCGCTGACACCAAGGCCATCGCTCAGGTCGGCACCATCTCGGCCAACTCCGACAGCTCCATCGGCGACATCATTGCCGAAGCCATGGAAAAAGTCGGTAAAGAAGGCGTGATCACCGTTGAAGAAGGCTCGGGCCTGGAAAACGAACTGTCGGTTGTAGAAGGCATGCAGTTCGACCGTGGTTACCTGTCCCCGTACTTCGTCAACAAGCCAGAAACCATGACTGCCGAGCTCGACGGTCCGCTGATCCTGCTGGTCGACAAAAAGATCTCCAACATCCGCGAAATGTTGCCAGTACTGGAAGCCGTTGCAAAAGCCGGCCGTCCACTGCTGATCGTTGCTGAAGACGTTGAAGGCGAAGCCCTGGCGACTTTGGTTGTGAACAACATGCGTGGCATCGTTAAAGTCGCAGCCGTCAAGGCTCCAGGCTTCGGCGACCGTCGCAAGGCCATGCTGCAGGACATCGCTGTTCTGACTGGCGGTACCGTAATCTCCGAAGAGATCGGTCTGAGCCTGGAAAGCACTACCCTGGAACACCTGGGTAATGCCAAGCGCGTGATCCTGTCCAAAGAAAACACCACCGTGATCGACGGTGCCGGCGTTGAGGCTGATATCCAGGCTCGCGTCCTGCAGATCCGTCAGCAAGTGGCTGACACTTCGTCCGACTACGACCGTGAAAAACTGCAAGAGCGTCTGGCCAAGCTGTCCGGCGGCGTTGCAGTGATCAAGGTTGGCGCTGGTTCCGAAGTTGAAATGAAAGAGAAGAAAGCCCGCGTTGAAGACGCCCTGCACGCTACCCGTGCAGCCGTTGAAGAAGGCGTGGTACCTGGCGGCGGCGTGGCACTGGTTCGCGCTCTGCAGGCTATCTCCGAACTGAAAGGCGACAACGCTGATCAAGACGTTGGTATCCAGTTGCTGCGTCGCGCTGTTGAAGCGCCACTGCGCCAGATCGTTGCCAACTCCGGCGACGAGCCAAGCGTAGTAGTCGACAAGGTCAAGCAGGGTTCGGGTAACTACGGTTACAACGCTGCTACCGGCGAATACGGCGACATGATCGAAATGGGCATCCTTGACCCGGCTAAAGTGACTCGTTCGGCTCTTCAGGCAGCGGCTTCCATCGCCAGCCTGATGATCACCACCGAAGCGATGATCGCCGAGATCAAGGACGACGCTCCAGCTGGCGGCGGTATGCCAGACATGGGCGGCATGGGCGGTATGGGCGGCATGATGTAAGCCAGCCTCACCCCTTGCATAAAAACCCCGCCTGCGTGAAGCAGGCGGGGTTTTTTATTGGCTGTCATAAAGACAAAGTCAAAAGATCGTCCGATCGCGGCCCGAGCCTTCGGCAGCTCCTTGTATGTTGACCCAGCACCCAGCGAGAGAGGTCTAAGCTCGTTGGTGCTGACATACAAAG